>JAQIDA010000035.1 GCA_027858275.1 Candidatus Kapaibacterium sp.
TCAGTGAAACCTCCCGCTTCAGTGAGCTTTGAGTTCAACTCATCCGGAAGCATTTCGATCCCGAAATCATTGAGAGCCATGCTCAGGCAACAGAGAGTACAGCCGACTCCGGCAAGCTCTTGCTCGGTATTTCCCAATTTATCCGAGCCCCAACGCGGATCAACCTGCCTGAAAATCACAGAATCAGAAATAACCAAATTCAATTCCTCACCGCCTACAGTCGCATTTGGAGAATAGAAAAAATGATAACGATTATCAAGGAAAATGTATCCGATGATGATTATCGCTGTGAGGAGGATGTATGTTGTTTTTTTCTTCATTGACGTTATTCAACATTGAATTCAAACTTTTCTTCGATTCTGATGTCATGATTGTTTTTCTCCCATAGACCGTAGGTCATCGTCATTTTATCGACGGCTTCATCTCCAGAATTAAAATAATAGAAAGCGAGTATCCAAAATTTGCTTTCAATATTAATATCAATTTTGTCCTTAATAACATTATAAATTGCCGGGCTTTTTTCTCGTATACTTTTGTCAAAAAGTTGCAGCTCCACTATACCCTTGCTTTTTGAAATATTTATTGACTTTTCTATTCCGGAATCAGAAATTTTATATCCCAATTTCATGCTTACTACGGGTGGAAAGTCTTCCTTTTTCTTGGGCGAAACATGAAAAAGCACTAAAACAGCCTTTGAATTTTCATTTTCAAGATTCATTGCGCGCAAGAATTTCATGTTATAATTTGGCTTCTTACCGGAATTCGTATCAGACAATTTTGTGGTTGAGCTACATCCCATTAGTCCACAGGCAAAAAATACAAGAAATAACATGTTGAGCTTCATTACTACCCTCTTGGAAAATTTGATTTCTGTTAATACTTAAAATACTACAAAGCCCTCAAAAAGCCAAATATAATTCTCATCCCCGACGGATTCCACTTTCTTCAGTGGATTCCGTCTTCTTAATACAGCACGGAAGAAGATGGAATCCACTGAAGAAAGTGGAATCCATCAAGAGAGTAGACTCACAAAAAAAACCGCATCCGCTGCGCGGATACGGTCGAGTAATTCAAAAGAAAGCTGAGATTAGAGTACTATAGCCTTATAGCCATAGTTTAGGATTCCGGAATCGCCTTCTTCAGTGGCTTTTCTGAATACTAATTCGACTTTGCCGCCGATTTTCACATCTTCGAATTTTGAATCGACTATTTGAGTTGTCAGTCTACATCCTTCTTCTGTTTCAATGATCGCGACGGGGAAAGGTGATTCTTTCGCGAATCTGTCCGCCGGAATATGAATGATTGTGAATGCAAGAATTGTGCCTGTAGGTTTGAGATTGATTTTCTCAAATTTAGTCGCTCCCGTATCAGGGCTGACATATCTATTCGGCAGGCATACGAATCCGTCTTCGAATTTCTGTGCTTCGAGACGGTATCTGCGAGCGATTTCGCGTGTATATCTTTGACTGTTTGCCATCTTATTTAGCCTCCAAAATATGTACAACTGAACTGCCGCCCGAACCGCCCATATTCTGAGCCATACCGAGCTGAGCGTTTTCTACTTGTCTCTTGCCGGCTGTGCCGCGCAATTGTTCCGTAACTTCAATGATCTGAGCAACGCCTGTGGCTCCTACCGGATGCCCCTTAGCTTTCAGTCCGCCGCTTGTATTGATAACGACTTTACCGCCAAAAGTGGTTTGACCTTCAGCAGCGGCTTTTCCGCCGGTGCCGTAATCGAAGAAACCGAGTTCTTCTGTGACAATAGCTTCAGCGATTGAGAAGCAGTCATGAACTTCAGCGAAAGAAATATCCGAAGCTGTAACGCCTGCCATTTTGTATGCTCTTTCAGCTGACAAGCGAACCATATCAAGTTTTGTCAAATCTTTATGATCGTGCAAAGCGATAGGACCGTTTGCGGAACCTATACCGCGAATTCTGATCGGGTTGTCTGTATACTCTTTGGCTTTGTCCCAAGGACAAAGAATAACTGCCGCGCCGCCGTCAGAGATCGGTGAGCAATCCATCAATCTCAGAGG
>JAQIDA010000042.1 GCA_027858275.1 Candidatus Kapaibacterium sp.
TTTTTCTTGTTCCTCCTCTGATTGTAAAAATGTAAGTATAGGAATGATTCCCGTAGGCACAGGCAACGATTGGTGCAGATCATTGAAGATACCTGAGAATCCTGCACAAGCCGCGAGTCTGTTAATCAAGGGCAAAACTATACTTCATGATGTCGGCACAATAACTTCAACCATTGATTCTGAAAAAATACATCGATATTTCATCAATGTCGCCGGAATTGGTTTTGACGCCAATGTCGCGCATGCTGTTAATGTTGACAAAGGCAATGATAAACGCGGCAGAATTTTATATATGAAGAATTTGTTGGGATCCCTTCTCAAATCTAAGCCGAGCAAATATCGCATTATTGTTGATGATAATGTCTATGACAAGAATATATTTTCGATGTGTGTCGGAATCGGCAAGTATAACGGCGGCGGAATGAAGCAGCTGCCGGACGCAATTGTTGATGACGGCCTGTTTGATATAACAATGATTGAAAACATCAGCAAATTCTCTATCATAATAAACATTAAGAACCTTTTTGACGGTTCTTTTGTTAACCATCACAAAGTGAGTGTATCCAAAGGCAAAAAGATATTAATTGAAACAGAAGTGCCTGTTTTGTCTGAAACGGACGGCGAATCTTGCGGACAATCCCCGTTTCAATTCAATATACTTCCGAGGGCACTGAAAGTGATTGTTCCGGAGAATTTTGAGACAAATCAAAACATCGAGCTTTCCTAAGATAAACTTCAGTGAAATCAGCTAACTATTAATTAGTCGGTCCAAAAGCCAATGTTTCCAGATGTGACAATTGCTTACGAGTACCGAGAACTACTAATTGATCTCCTACGTAAATTTTGTCTTGGCCTGCAGGATTAAGTATAGGTCTTTCATCTCTGATAAGAGCCAAGACTGAAACACCGACAAACTGCCTGAAATTTAAATCCATCAAACTCTTCCCTATCCAATCGCAGGTATCCGGCAAACGGATAGTTTCAATTTTCAAGTTGAACTCACCTTTACCGAGATTAGTCTCCAGAAAATCAGTGATATTTGGGTTTATCATCAACCCGGCAAGTTTCTGTCCGCCGATTGAATATGGATTGACTATATCATCCGCTCCGGCACGCTTCAATTTGACAACATCCTCATGGTCATCGGCACGAGAGACTATATGGAATTTTGGATTGAGAACTCTTGCGCTCAGAACAACAAATACATTTGTTCGAGAGTCGCCTGTGGCAACTATGATACCCTTCGCGCGTTCAACACCGGCCTCCAGAAGGACATTGTCAGTGGTTGCGTCGCCCGTAATTTTCAGAAGGTGCTCATGCTCATAGAGAGTGTACTCTTCTTGGTTATCATGGTCTATTACAACAAAATCAGCTTGGGATACTTTCAATTCATTCGCCGCAAGTTGTCCGACTCTTCCAAATCCAACAAGAATAATATGATCTGACAAATTCTCTATTTCCTTAACCATTTTCTTTTTGCCTCTGTAATTAAAGATTTGATAAACTACTAAATTTTCCATCAAAACACTAAGCACATAAAACAAACTGCCGATACCGGTCAGACTGATGATAATTGTGAAAGCTTTGCCGACTCCGTTCAACTCATGCACTTCTCCGAAACCCACTGTAGAAATTGTGATGACAGTCATATAAAATGCGTCCGCAAAAGACATCCCGGGAATGTCGGCCCACAATATTCTGTATCCGACGGTTCCTGCGAGAACCACAAAGAGTACTAATAATATCGGCACAACAGGTCGAGTTATTTTCTCGTCCAGCTCTTTGAAATCGGTTTTATTTTTGAATCCGTACATATTAACATTGATTCCTGTTTTATAGTGTCTGATTCTTTGCGATATACGATAATCGTAATATATCTTTTTTTATACTTGGTGGCAAATTTCAAATAAAATTATTTCGCTATAAATATTTTCACTCAGCGATTTTTATTGCGGTCACCGTCCAAAGGTTGGTTCTCACCTTTACCCGTGAAATATATGTTGTCATTTTCAATCCCGAGTTTTTTTAAGTATGCAGCAGTATTATCTCCTCTTCTTACCGACAGATCAAAATTATACTCATCTGTTCCCGCTTCGTCCGCATGACCTATCACCGAGAATTTCAATATCTCGATATTTTCTAATTGGCTAAGAGCCACATATATTTTTTCTTCTGCTTCAAGGCTGAGCTTGTCTGAGTCCGACTCAAAAAAAACTGTTGTAAGAACAGTGTCGAACTTTAGCTCTTTATGAAAGATAATATTCCTGTCAACTTACTCCGGCCGGCCGCTCTCCTTAGTATTCACTGAAAAGACAAAGTCTTCAAAACCATGTTCTTCAGCTCTGATCAGAGCATTGACTCCGTGAGGAATCGCAAAAAGATATTCTCCTGACTCAGCATAATATTTGCGAATACCGGCAATCCCCTCGTATTTCACGGATATTTCAGTTTTGTTTCCTGACAAAGCTTTTTGATCCCCAAATTTAACGTAGACTTTTCCTCGAACTAATCTATACAGATCAGGTCCTTGTTTTGGGGGAATGCTTACTTGGTAAATACCGGTCATCAAACTGAAAGTATCAGATGAGACAATGTAGGCAGAATCAGACATTGCTGTCAGACAAATGCTGTTTTCATCAAATTTGGAATTGATGTTAGAACCAAGATTTTCCGGTTTACCCCAATTAATGTATGTATCATCAAGTCGACGAGACAGATACAAATCCAAAGCCCCGTGACCTCCTGAGCGATCAGATGAGAAATACAAAGTTTTCCCGTCAAAGGCCAAATACGGAGAGCTTTCAGTAGATTTTGTATTGATTTGCTTTCCGAGATTCATCGGTTTCGACCAATTGTCGAGCGAATCAAGGAATGAGACATATAAATCTAAATCACCGCGGCTGTCAAAACGCTCAGCGGAAAGAAACAACGTACGCGAATCAGCAGAGAGATTAGCAAAGAAATTATCAGAGTAATTATAATAATCATTTATATTGAGAGGAGAAGGCCTCGACCATTTGCCGTCGAGCAAATACGATATCGAGTATCCTTGTTTTTTCTGATTGTCATTATAATCGTATTGCCCGTAGAGCAATGCTGTCCTTCCGTCAGGAGACAAAGAGAAAAGCACGTCTGAAAATTCTGTGTTAATACCGGATGTATCTCTTCGCGGCAGAGTCATATATCCGCGTGAAGTACGATCGGAGTACCAGATTTCATCAGGATCATAAATTCCGCCGCTGTTTTCAGGGTGCAGTTTTCTGTCAAAATATAAACGCTTTCCGTCAAGAGTTATAACCGGAGCCGTAATTCGCTGATAGCTGTTAACAACAGGAGACATACGAATTTTAAAATCCTTATTTGTCTCATTGTTTGAGTCTTTCGCAGTGACAGTCAGGAAACATGATATTCCCGCAATCAAAATAAATAAAGTTTGATAAAATTTTCGAATCATAATAAATCTTGATGTTCCGGAATGGTTCGTACATTATTTAACACTATCCATACAAAATTTGGACGTTTTTTATCAAATAATATTTGGGTCTCTCCCGTTGGTTCTTGCATGAACAACATACAAAATGAAGAATCGTTTGTTATTCTTTGAACACTGACTTTATATTGTCCGCCAGACTCATTTTTGCGCGTATTGCACAATATTGGTTAAGAATTAGTATTTTAGAAAAAAAAATTGTTGTAATAAAAATAAAACTATTCATGATACAAGCGATAAGAGGAACTAAAGATTTGCTGCCGGAAGTAATACGCCAATGGCAGTTCATCGAAAATGTTTTCAGAACTGTTTCCGACAAATATGGATACAATGAACTCAGAACTCCGATATTTGAGAAGACTGAGGTCTTTTCACGAGGAATCGGCGAAGGAACTGATGTTGTTAATAAAGAGATGTATACTTTCAAAGACAAAAGTGACAATTCTATTACTCTTCGCCCTGAAATGACCGCTGCTTTAGTTCGTGCAGTATTGCAGGATTCATTGCATACTAAACAATCAACCAACAGACTATGGTATTTCGGTCCGTTCTTCAGATACGAACGTCCTCAAAAGGGACGCCAACGCCAATTCCATCAGTTTGGGGCTGAATGTATTTCTCCTCTTTATCCTGAAAGCGATGTTGAAGTAATCATGCTTGCCGATGATGTTGTCAAAACAGCAGGTATCAAAGACTATAAGTTATTGCTTAACACTCTCGGCACTGTTGAAACTCGCAAGAGATACAAAACTGCTTTGACTGAATATTTGCATTCGATCAAGGATACTCTTTCTCAGGACAGCCAAAACAGATTAGACCACAATCCTCTGAGAGTGCTGGACTCCAAAGCACCCGAAGATAAAGAAGCTGTTAAGAACGCTCCGGTAATCCTTGATTATCTTGATGCTGAAAGTGCCGAACATTTCGAAAAAGTAAAAGAACTGCTTGCTGTCACGGATATAAATGTAGAAATTTCTCCCATGCTTGTCCGCGGACTGGATTATTATTGCCATACCGTATTTGAGTTCCAAAGCTCAGCTCTCGGAGCTCAGGACGCTTTTGGCGGCGGCGGCAGATACAACGGATTATTTCAACTGCTCGGATCTAAGAAAGAAGTTCCCGCGGTCGGCTTCGCTATGGGTGTCGAAAGATTGTTGTTAATACTTGAAGCCTCAGACGAGTTCAAACTCGAATCTGACGCGCCGGATATTTTTGTAGCGGCTACAGATGTTGATTATATAAAACAGGCTCAGATTACGGCGAACAAATTGAGAGCTAAAGGACTTAAAGTGATAGTGGACTTGCACCGCAGATCAATTAAGGCCCAGATGCGTGAGGCTAATAAAATCAACTCGCGATTCTCAATTGTAATCGGTGCTAACGAGATTGAGACTAATAAAATCAATATTAAAAACATGGCTAAAAGTGAGCAATCGGAGTATCCGCTTGATACTATCGAGAATTTCGATTTCAAATAACAGTATTTTTGCAAGAGTTTTGCAGCCCTTGATAATTTACGGCGTTGATCAATGAAAAAGATATTAAATAAAATCATCGGATTTCGACTTGGTTATTCACTATCAAAGTGGCAAATCAAGCTGTTTCTGGCTTTTGCCGGACTGATCCTCGTAGCTTCAGTTATGATGATTGCACAGCACCTTGTTAACCAAATCGTTGAACGTGAAAAAAATACGATTAATTTATACGC
>JAQIDA010000104.1 GCA_027858275.1 Candidatus Kapaibacterium sp.
CGATTGCCGTAGCGGTCTGTAAAAAGGGATCAAAAGACGGGGTTCGCTATCGAGATATTATGTTCGAACATCTGAAAGAGTTGGATTTTTTGGCTGAGACAGCCGGCGCTGAAATTGTCGACAAAGTATGGCAAGAACTTGCTTATATAAACAAGGCTACTGTTATCGGAAAAGGCAAGCGCGAAGAGCTGAAAGAAGCGATCGTTGAACAAGATATATCGCTTGTGATTTTTGATGATGATCTGTCTGCCAGCCAGATGCGAAATCTCGAGGAAATTCTCGAAATCAAAGTGATGGACAGAAGCGGTCTGATTCTTGAAATATTTGTGAAGCACGCCAAGACTTTGGAAGCTAAAACACAGGTGGATCTAGCGCAAACTGAATATATCCTTCCGCGCTTGACTCGTATGTGGACTCATTTGTCCAAACAGTACGGCGGGATCAGTACAAAGGGTCCGGGCGAGACTCAGATCGAAACGGACAGACGTATACTGAAAACAAAAATTCAGAGATTAAAAGAAAAACTCAAAAATATTGAAATTCAGAAGGAACAGCAGGGCAAAGGACGTTCAAACCTGCCGCGCTTTGCTCTTGTGGGCAACACAAATTCAGGCAAATCTACATTGATGAACAGTATAACCGACGCAGGTGTCTATATTGAAGACAAGTTGTTTGCGACTTTGGATACTACTGTTCGCTCGTTCAACTTCCCGAACGGTCAGAAGGCTTTGTTGTCGGATACTGTTGGATTTATTCGAAAGTTACCTTCTCATCTTGTTGCCTCATTTCGCAGTACGCTGGCTGAAGCAAAAGATGCTGATGTGATTGTCAATGTGGTTGATATCAGTGATGAACATTTTCGCGACCATATCATTGTGGTAAATGAGACTTTGGAACATCTAAAAATCAGTGACAAGCCAACTATTCTGGTGTTTAATAAGATCGATGCTCTTGATGAAGATTATCACGGTCGCCGAGCAATTGAGACAGAGTTTCCGAACGGTATACTCATATCAGCCGTAAGAGGAATCAATATAAATGGTCTGATAGAATTCATGCAACAGAAGTATGAAGAGAATTCAAGCGGTTTGCACATTTTGTTACCTTATACCGAGATGCAGCTAATCTCGCAAATTTATGAATACGGCGATATTAAAGAGCGCACGGATAAAGATGTCGGGATTCTTTTGGAAGTCAAAGTTGCCGCAGAAAAATATGAGTATTTTATGCATAAATTCGGTAATTTTATTTTTGAAGTTTAGCGGGGAAGAACCTCCCCCTAACCCCCTCCTTGGCAGGCGGGGGGATAAGAATTAGAATTCGAATTTGAAAAATTCATTGTAGGGGCAATCCCTTGTGGTTGCCCGGCGTGATAAGAGAAGAACCACCCCGCCCTACGGGCACCCCTCCTAAGACAGGTGGGGAGTTTTAAGAAAGGAAAGAAAAATGGAAAACGAAAAAGTTAAAAATATAATCAGAGATACTCGCAGAGATATAAAGTATGTGATTCTGGCTGACAGAAAGCTTGATCGCCAAGAAAAACTGAATCAAGTGAGGATGTTTAATGCTCTCGAAAGTCATAATGTACGCCAGAAGCGCGGCACTGTGATCGAGTTGATATTTAAAGAAGACTAATCGCGAAAATAAAATCAGAAAGAGACTGACTGTGAATCCAAAATCGCGGTTTTTTAAAGTATTGAAGAGTGTCGGACAACTCCCATTTGTCAGGGATATTGAAGACAAAATAAATTCGGGCGCGCGGAGTATTTCCGTTAAGACTTTGACCGGTTCTCTCGGAGCTGTTATTATCGCGGCGATTTCTCGCAAGTTCGACAGACCAATTCTATATATCGCTCCCAACAAAGAGACAGCTGAAAACGTTTGCTACGACCTTTCTTTATTTATTAATTCCTCTGAATTGGCTCTGATGACCGAGCCGGAAAACAGTGTGCATTTCGATTCCGGGCAAGCTGACGATCGTATGATGTGGCTTGTTGACGGACTTTCGCATTTCGCTGACGGTGAAAATATAATCGCTGTAGCCACTCCTGATATTTTTGAAATTGATCTTCCCGGCGCTTCTCAGATTGAGGAGCATAAGACTGTAATTGAAACAGGACAGAACTTGAATTTCGTTAATTTTACTCAGGGCTTGGCACTGAACGGATTCGAGAAAAAGGAATTTGTCGGAGTGCAAGGAGATATGGCTGTCAGAGGCGGTATTCTGGATATTTGGCCGATAGGTTGGGAAAATCCTTTGCGAGTTGAATTCTGGGGCGACGAGA
>JAQIDA010000174.1 GCA_027858275.1 Candidatus Kapaibacterium sp.
TCTCAAATTACTTTTGAGAAAAATCAATTTGAAAGAGAGCGCGGAATCTAATGTCATGAAGTCTCTCTCTGTCAAAGACTTATGCTCCAAAGATTTTGAAACTATTTCAGAACGTACCAACTTCAGCGATATAGTAAATATGATTGTCGGAGAAAAACGTCCGCATCTTTCTGTTACTGATGCTGAAGGTAAGTTCAGAGGAATTATTTCTATTCACAATATCAAAGAGTATCTCTTAGAAAAAGACACACTCAAGTTCGTATTACTCGCCGGTGATATTTGTGATGCGGAGGTATTTTGTGCTAAACCGGAGGATGATTGCAAGCATATTCTCGAGGAAATGAGCAAATGCGATTATGACGTCTTGCCGATCCTTGATGCAAAAGGCAAACAAACCGGCGTTATAAAAAGAAAAGACATTGACGAAGCCCACAGCAAGGAAATGGAATATATAGAGTTGACCTCAGGACTCGCTGAAAAAATCACAATGCACAATGCTGAGAATGATGTCCGTTTCATGGAAGGTTACGTCATGTCAGAGATTGACACGCCTTCAATATTCGTAGGCAAGTCGATAAAAGACCTCGGCATCAGACCAAAATACGGCGTTGAGATATTATCGATCCAAGGACAATTAAAATCAGGACACTCAATAACGGTCGTTCCGAAGGCGGATTATGTCTTCAAGTCCGACGATCGGATTATCATAGCAGGTAAGACGGAGCAGATTAATAAATTAAAGAATATCTAAAATTCTTTTTAACATCAAAACTAAGCTTGAATAGAAAAGGGCCGTAAATATAATGAGTCAGCAGGTTCGAGATATGTTTGCAGAGATTGCCGGGAAATATGATTTCCTGAACAGCTTCCTATCACTCGGAATCCATAAATTATGGCGGAGAAAAGCAGTTAGGCTCTCTGAAATTAGTCAGGGTATGTCAGTATTAGATTGCGCCTCAGGAACCGGAGATTTGGCGATTGCCTATAAAAAAAGCGTGGGGGAGAGCGGCAAAGTTGTCGGCACGGATTTTTGCGTTGAACTGTTGGACCCGGCAAAACCAAAAGCCGACAAACTAGGTCTCGATATAAAATTTGAATTTGCCGATGTAATGGATCTGCAATACGAAGATAATACCTTTGATCTGGCTTCAATTTCATTCGGAATTCGCAATGTGGATGATCCTGTTAGGGGGATGTCGGAAATGGCAAGAGTCGTGAAGCCGGGCGGTAAAATTGTTGTGATCGAATTCGGTCAGCCCAAAGGTTTGTTCAAGATTCCTTATGAATTATACAGCAAAAAAATAATGCCGGCTCTCGGAAAGCTGATCTCAAAAGATGATTTTGCATATAATTATTTGCCCGAAACAGCGGCGAAATTCCCGTGTAGGTGTGATTTTATTGATCTGATGAAGCAAACCGGGAAACTCGAAAATTGTGATTTCTATCCACTGACTTTCGGAGTAGCGTTTATCTACATCGGAACAGTAAAAACTTGATGGTTGCAGCTGTAAAAATATGGATCAATGCTATCAGACCTAAAACCCTGCCGGCCGGAATGATTCCTGTAATGATCGGTGGTTCAGTTGCCTATTGGCAAGGATACTTCGACATAGGATTATTAGCGATAACATTAATTTGCGCTTTATCGATCCAAATAACCACAAATTTCATAAATGAAATATATGATTACAAGCGCGGGGCTGACGGAGATGATCGTCTCGGCCCGGAAAGAGCCGTAGCGACACGAAAGATTGCTTCCTCTACAATGAGGAACGTTTCGATTTTTTTGATCCTGATAACGTTTTCTCTCGGTATGATCCTTGTCGCTCACGCAGGCGTCGGAATATTAATTGTTGGAGTAGTGTCATTGATTTTCGCGTGGGCATATACCGGCGGACCGTTCCCATTAGCTTACAAAGGTCTTGGGGATATTTTTGTGTTTATCTTTTTTGGCTTGATTGCTGTGTCCGGTACTTATTATGTCCAAACACTACGTTTTGATTGGATAGCTTTTCTATCCGGAATTGCTCCGGGTATTTTTTCGATGAATATTCTCGCTGTGAATAATATACGTGATATAGATACTGATCCTTCGGCAGGGAAAATCACTCTTGCCGTGCGGCTCGGCAAAAAGAAAGCACAAGTATTGTATGCTGTTTTAAACATTCTTGCCTATGTTCCGATAATAATCATTTATATTATCAGTGAAAATACTATTGTTCTTTTGCCGTTAGTAACAATAATCTACGCAGCGGTATTGATAAAGAATGTGTTTGTAAAAACCGGCAAAGATTTGAACGACGTATTAGCCGGAACAGGAAAGCTCTTACTCATCTATGGTCTGCTTTTCTGTCTTGGTATGATAATGAGTAAATAATTGAATTATATTTTTAATAAAAGGAAAGACGATATGAAGTATTTATTAATGATGATTTCTCTTGTCGCAATTGGATTTTTTGCGACTTCTTGTTCAGTCAATCCAAGCAGCACATTATCTGTTGACGGTCAATGGACAGGAACAAAAGATTTTTCCGTTCTCGGTAATCTGATTGTGGATCTTGATTTGAACGAATTATCCGGTGTTGTCGCCGGTTCAGGTGAAATTGTTATTGAAACAGTCGCGACACAACCTACCATTATTCCGGCTCCGATTGTCGCCGGATCTTTTGACGATCCTGATGTCACAATATATATAATTCCGACAAAAGTAACATTTGAAGGAAAAGTTAATTCAGACAATACAAAAATAATCGGCAAATTAATACTCGCTGACATCAAAGAATATATTGATATCGAAGATCAAGAATTCGATTTCGAATTTGTGAAAAAATAGCCGTATCTTTCTATCGATTTTCGACAAAAAAAACTCGTTCAATTAATTTGA
>JAQIDA010000187.1 GCA_027858275.1 Candidatus Kapaibacterium sp.
CGGACAAACTGTTCCGCAGGATAAAGTTGACACAATTCTTGAATCAATACGAATGGCGCCGACTTCATTCGGGTTACAATTACTGAAAGTGTTTGTAATTAGTGATAAAGAAGTATTAAACAAAATTAGCGAAGCTGCTTGCGTTCAGCCTCAAATCAAAGAATGCTCTCACTTGCTGGTTTTCACTGCAAGAGAAGAACTGACAGATGCTGAAATTGATGCCTATCTCCAAAAATTCATTGATGTCCGAGGTATGACTAAAGAAAGCCTCCAAGGATTCAAGGAAATGATGGCCGGTATGCAGAAAATTCCTAAATCCGACTTTGTTGCATGGTCCAAACATCAAACATATATAACGCTGGGCATTGCACTCGCCGCGGCAGCATTGGAAGAAGTAGACGCAACGCCCATGGAAGGCTTCAACAACGCATTATTGGACGAGATTCTTAATCTTAAATCGCAAGGCCTTACAAGCACTTTGTTGATGCCGATTGGCTATCGTGATTTAAAGAATGATTATCTTGCCGGTGCTCCAAAAATTCGAAAAAGCAATGATGAATTGTTTGAAATGATATAATTCTTTCCTGAATCGAACAGAAACCTACAGAGTCTCGTCTGCCCAATATTTATGGCAGGCGAGACTCTTTTGGTTATTATCAAATACTTCCATATCCATATTAAGAATATCTCATTGTGACTTTCGTCGTAAATTCATTAGAATAATTTTGGAATCATTCGGAATCAGGAAAATGAATTTTATTGAAATGATGAATTGGCGCTACTCTGTTAAACATTTTAACAGTGAAAAAGTATCTCAAGATAAAATTGACATAATTCTCGAAGCCATTCGCCTCGCCCCTACTTCTATGGGCTTGCAGGCTATGAAAGTTTTCCTGATAGAGGACGAAATATTATTGAAAGAAATTGGCGAAAAATCTTGCATTCAGCCTCAAATCAAAGAATGTTCGCACCTTATTTTGTTGGCTGCTCGTGAGGATTTGACAGATGAAGAACTCAATGAATTCATTAAGAGAAACATGGACTCTCGCAATGTCAGCGAAGAGAGCCTAAGCGGTTCGAAATCAATGGCATTAAGCGTTCAGAAAAAAGATAAATCTGAATTCTTGGACTGGTCAATGCGCCAGACATATATTGTTCTCGGCATAGCACTTGCCGCAGCAGCTTCTGAAAAAGTAGACGCTACTCCGATGAAGGGATTTAACGCTCAGGCAATGGACGAGATAATGAATCTCAAAGGGAAAGGTCTGGCAAGTTCACTCCTGATTGCTCTGGGTTATCGTGATGAAGAAAATGATCCGTATGCTAATTCTCCGAAAGTGCGGAAGGCTAAGGATGAATTTATTGAAGTAAAATAAGTCTGTCACTGAGCGGAAGACGAAATCCATTGAAAAAAGTGGATTCCGTCTTCTTTGGCAGAAAAGATTAGTCCGGCATTACCTTCGGAAGGTTTCCGGCAGCAAATATTCCACACTTCTCAATCATATATTTCACAAAACAATCTGTACCCGTTTTTCTTTTTCATCTGTCCTAATTGTGAACGCATTTTTATAGTTCTTGCACTTATGGGAGAATTGTTATGAAAAAGATTATTTTACTGATTGTTATCTCATCATTGTTTTCAATGTCAACGGTGAATACCGTTTACGCTCAAAAGTCGGGGAATAAGGGCCTGGGCCTTTCTGAATATGTGCAAATTTCCGACAATGAAAAACAATGCACTACTCCGCAACCGTTCGATGAATTCAATAATAATCGCAATGCCGCGGCAATTTCAACAGGTTACTATTTTTTCGATAGCAACGGGCCGTATGGAAACCGCGAACACAGACCGACTCCTGAAGTCGTAGATCTTAGTTTTGAAGCTAGCAACTGGCAAAGAATCGCAGCCGGACCGGGATTATGGAAAAGCAGCATGCACAGAACTGACTTAGGTCCGGACGGCAGACCTAAACGCGGTGAGATATTCTTTCACAATCCAAATCAATCGCTCGATCCGAACGATCCCAATTATGACAACGGCAGATATGATTCAACGGACAACGCTTTCGCCGGTCCCATGCCGATAGGTTTCTCCTTTAAATTCGGAGGGTTGGATTACGACAGTTTTTATGTGTCCACTAACGGTGTGATCACTCTGTCAAACAGCAGATACTGTTATGATACTCTCGGACAAAGGCAACTGCATTCAGATCAGGGAACTAGTTATCATCCTCACAGTATGGATTGGTACTTAGGCGCGACTAGAACTTCTGACGGATTAGATGACACAACTCCGGATGATTTCGGATTCAGAGCTTCAAAAGCTATACTTCTTAAAAATGGCTTCAATCCCGCAAGCATAGAAAACATGACTCAATCGGAAGGTCGCGGAGCAGCTATTATCGCTCCCTTCTGGGGCAAAGGTTATCTGTCTCAATGGGACAAAGATAAAAAAACAGCTCGAGATTGGGGACAAGTTCATATTTACAGAAATTCTCAAATGACTAAACTGATTATTTTTTATAAAAATTATACTCTTATCGGCGATGATATTGTTACTTTATGGCCGGACAGAAAAACAAATAACTCAATTACCCCGGATCTGCAGACAAATGAAGACGGTTATATTGGTTGTGATGCTCAAATAGTCTTGGACGCTTCACAAAACAGCATCTCTTTTAATTATGGACAATTCAGAGGCAGAATTAGAAGCGGATTGTATACTAACAAAGCCAAAGATGTATTCCGTTGGAACACATTTTCCGGACTGTATAACAGATCGCGACATATTGACTGGAATTCGAAAACACAGAACTCTGTACCGATGACCGCCGACAGCTATCCTTGGGCTGAAGAAGATTATCCTCAGTACACAGTCTATTGGGATAAATTTGAAACAAAACAGTCTGAATACCCAAACGATCACATGGCAGTGAAGTTTATGCAACACAAAAACATACTGCGTACAGTTGATATTCAATATCGTGTTCGTTCACGCGTGAAAATTGACGGGGAATATTCCACAGATTTCAGCGAACGAGTTTTGACAGAAGACGCTCTCAATTATGAACTCTTAGCGGGACATCCGCAACTCGGACAGATTCAGCCCGTCGCAATAGTTCAAAACTTATCGAATGAAATTATGGGTGCGAGCGGAATTAATTACCAAGCTCAGGACCTTGAGTTTAAAACACGATTTGTGATTTATAATCCTATTACTGAGAAAAATTTATACAACAAAGCTGTCCGAATAACAGCGAACGCAGTTGCGACAAGAAAAGGCTCCGTGCCTTCCACCGAAGTAATTTATACTTCTGTTTCAAAGAACGGGAATAATTATATAAGCGACATTTACGCCAATTATGAAGACAGCGACGGAAATGATATTGATCCGGATGATCCTCCCGAGCAAATGTTTTTGAAAAATGATGATGACGGAAATTCAATCAACGGCATCCCCCCTTACGGGTTCGCTGAAGTGGTTTTTCCGCCTTTTGAACCGGGTGAGTCTTATGACGGACAAATCGGCAGATTGAAAAGTATACTAACCGTCGAAGCGGTTAATCCTTCTACAAATCAAGAATATGATCAAGTTTGGTTCTATGACGACGAAACAACGTCTGATTTCTATATGATGAGACGATTTGAAGCAGGCGAAGAATTTTATGAAAATGGCAGCAGTTGGGCTCAAACAACTGACCTAGGACCTATCCCGTCTGTTACGAAATGGGTAAGTAAAGGCGCTGAAATTGTCCCGGGTGATCAAGTGTCGAGACACGCTCTTCCCCCTCGAAGATACTATGATTGCAATAATATTAAGTCGTTTCCCGGAGCCAGGATTAAATCACCCACCATCAAACTAAACAGACCTGATTATGTTCTTCCCGGTGAGTGGGGCGGCGATGAAATCCGCTCATTCCCGATAGATATGAGAAATAAATTCGGCGCTAGTCTTGCGTTCTCCGTTCAGAGAACAACTAATCCTGACGGTACTGATTGGACTCGCGGTTGGTCGGACAACGCTTGGGTCGGCTGCGAAGGTCGCGTTGTTAAAGATAATTGGTATACTCCGTTGACCGGCAATAACGCGCCCGATGAGCTGAATGTTGAATTCGCGCTGCCGAGTCCTGACGGTGCGCAGGGCATTACTAATATTGCCATGTATGATATAGCGGAAACTCCGGGAATTCAACCGGAAGTCAACGGAGCTGATCGTTGGAGATACCATCAACGTCAAAACGGCGCAGCGGCTGAGACCAATATGTCTGCTTTTACTTTGTTCGGAGCAGGCGGGTATATGGTCGGTTTTCTTGAATCTAACAGAAATTCCGTGCTCAGTCTGCCGGATTATGTTACTAGAGAAAAAAACGGCCTTCGAGAAAATTTCTATGACGACGGGATTGATTATGAATTCACTCGTTATGTAATTCCTATTCCCGATACAATAATAAACGCTCCCGCCGAAGGGGCTAAGGACTTCAGATTCAGAATCAAAACACACTGCATGAATCACCAACAGCCAAACAGAGTGCAAGATGACAGTGATGATTTTTATGTGGATAATATAAGAATTCAATATAATGATAATGAGAGAATTGACCTCGAAGCTAGTTCTGTCAGCGTTAATTGGCCTTATACAGCGACTCCGGCAAGTCAGGCAATTGAAATTCCGATAACAGTAAAAATAACTAATAATTCTGTTTATGACGCCGCTTCTTTCTGGGTTAAAGTCAGAATTTTTGATTATGAAATGGTAAAGGACACTTTGCCATATCTTGCTCAGGTTGTTTATTGCCGCTTTAAAGCTGTTCCCCTGCTGAGAGCCGGAAAAACACTAGAACTCACTATGCCAAATTGGAACTCGCGGGAAACTCGACCGGGGAAATATAGAATATATGCTTCTGTTTTTACAGTAGGCGGTGACACTGAACCTAAGAATGATACTACATATAGTGATTTTGAATCCGTATTCGGTCCTGTATTTGCTTATGAGCCAATTCTTGACAAAGAAGATTTCAACCAAAGCAAATCGGACGTCGGAGATTTTTTGGGATATCAACCCAGAGGACTCAATCTTCCGGGATATTCTATGGGCGGAACTGCTCAGGGAGATTATGACTACTCTAAATACGCTGCCGGCGGTGAAGTAGGCTTGAGTTCAGGTCAGATAGCAATGAAATTTAGCTTAGCTCAAGCTGACACCATATATGGTTATCAAGCATTTTTTGTATCAGGAAGTATGGCTCCGGATGACATAACCATTGCTTTATATCAAGGTTCCGTAGAAGAATCAACTCCTCGTGACATGATAGAAGGTTCAGAAATACTCTCAAGAAAAGGATGGGATGATATTCAACAAGAATTTTTCTTTGATCGATATGTCACTTATCTCCTGCCGTCTCCTGTTGTACTTGATGAAGGCATATACTGGGTAAGTATAGCTCAACTCGGAGAATCGGGTCTTAAGTTAGGAGCATCTTCATCTTATGCGGGAATGCGTGTGATGAACTACTATCGCCATGATTTGAACCCAAACGATGAAAGAATGAACGGCAGCGAGAGTATGCATCTGTTGCTGGATAAACGTTTTAGAAAATATGACAAGAATCAGAATTTAATAAATCAGAATATGTTTGCTTTTGAAAATACCAAAGGCAGCGAAAGATGGACTCCTTTTATGCCAACATACGACAACCCGGGATATGGTCACCACGGCTTTGAAGGAATCCTTGATGACGGAACAAAGTTATTCGCGCGCGGAACATGGATTCCCTTAGTCAGACCTTATTTGAGGGACAGACTACATGCCGAGGACTTAGCAGATGTTGATTGCGGTAGCTGGCCCGTTGAACTCACCCGCTTCGAGGGTGCGGCTCGCGGCAGCGGCATTGACTTAATCTGGGAGACAAAGTCAGAGACTGACAACAAAGGATTCTATATTGAAAAACGCTTTGCAGGCGATGATCGATGGTCGGATATTCATTTTGAAAACGGCAACGGAACGATTACATCTACTTGTAACTATAATTTCACAGATTCTGATGTTACTTTGAACTCAAGCTATCAGTATCGACTCCGACAAGTTGACTTCAACGGAGTGGCGGGCTGTGAAGATTATTCAGATCTCATCACGATTAAATTTGAGAATATTAGCGAGAATTCGCTTGCCGGCAACATGCCGAATCCGTTTACAATCTCAACTCGAATTAAATTTAACTTGAACACAACTGAGAATGTTGCTCTTGATATTCTTGACATATACGGCAACGTTGTTAAAAGCGTCCACAAAGCCTTTTATTTGGGCGATAACTCTGTCATATGGGACTCAAGAGACAATAACGGTCGAAGAGTCGCAAGCGGCACTTATATTTATAAATTGACAGTCGGAGACGATGTGATGACCGGGAAGATGACTCTGCTGCGATAAGAATTATTCTTGTCGCACTCCTGAAATCCGGATTGTAATCAAAGCGATATATTATGTATATTTGCACATAGTGTGTTTATAATAATTATACGATCATGATATATCACAAGCCGCTGAAAATAAAAGATGGGGATTTAATAAAAAGCGCGACCGTCGAGAATAATCAAATATTTATTCTCGCAAGGCAAGCTGTTTATTATTTTTTCAAGAACTCTGAGAAACGCAGAATTCTTCTCCCCGGCTATTTGCCGGAAGGAGTATATTTCCCGTTTAGCGAACTTGGTTTCAAGAAAATGTACTATGCCGTCGGCAGTGATTTTAGTCTGCCTGATGATTTCCCCGGGTCTCGCTCTGCTGATGATACAATCATTTACTACATTCATCATTTTGGCCTTTACAATCAAAAAAATATCGACAAACTGAAACAGCTTAAATCTCAGGGATATTATATAGTAGAAGACAGAGCCTTGACTCTCCCCTCTGCCGACGCTGATTATTTTGGAGATGCGACTGTTTATTCCTACAATAAAATGCTCGGAGTCCCTCACGGCGGGACGATTATCAGTGATATAAACACAGAAGATTATTCCTTAGAAAAAAACAGCGCTGCTGAGGAATTAAAATCATATTTATCATTGAGGATGAATTTATTCTGCCGGTCGGGAATTAAGCTGATGCCCCAATTGTTTTTCAGGCTTTATAATAAAATAGCTTGGAAGTTCATTAACCGCAAGGCTAATAATCTTTCTCATTGGCTTCCTGCTACAGGCTTGGCTGATTCGGCTATAGTCCATTTGATTCAGAATCTTGATTTTCAATCCATCAGCGAGAAGATAATTTATAACGCCGGATACTTGTTTGATAATATCAGACCTGTTTTGCGTCTTGTCCCTGATCGAAGAATGTATACAAGACAAGCAATTACCGGCTTCCCGATAATAGTTGATGATCCTCAAGATTTGCAGAAATATCTGATGAAAAACGGTATTCACGGATTCTCCCTCCGCCAAGGTTGGCGACCTGCCCAAAATGCGTCGAAGTGGGATTATTTTGACAAGCATTTTCTGCTGCCGGTTCACAACGATCTAAGCAAGAAAGATTTGAAAAAGATCGTTAGGGTTGTAAATGCCTATAAAAACGCACGCTGATCACTTCACTTAATCGAACACTACAGACAAACTCTCCGTCATACATCATATCTCTAATAACTCAAAGCTATTACGTCTCAAACACAATATCTATTGGTTTTAATACGACATTCTCTTATATTGTCAAACAGTCGACAATAGTCTAAATGGTATAATTAGAGTGTATAACAATTATCCGAAGATACCGGAAAAAGCATGTTAGAAAAAATCATTGATTTTAGTGTACGGAACAAGTTGATTGTGATATTGTTCACGCTGTCAATTGTTGTTTTCGGTATGTATTCCATTATGAAAATTCCAATAGGAGCTGTGCCTGATATTACCAACAATCAGGTTCAAGTAATAACAACATCCGGAAATCTTTCCACTCAGGAAATCGAGCAATTTATCACTGCACCGATTGAATTAGAAATGGCAAATTTACCGAGTGTTACAGAGATTCGGTCTATTTCAAAATTCGGTCTTTCAGTCGTTACAATTGTATTCGAAGACGGAATCGGCACTTATCTGCCAAGGCAATTAATAGCAGAAAAAATCAAGACTGCGTCGGCGAATATTCCGGAAGGTTTCGGTACTCCCGAACAAGGGCCGATCACTACCGGATTGGGCGAGATTTATCAATATATATTGGACGTGAAACCCGGTTATGAAGATAAATATACTGCGATGGAATTGCGAACAGTTCAGGATTGGATTGTAAAACGCCAATTGTCGGGAATCCCCGGAGTAGTTGAGATCAACAGCTGGGGCGGTTATTTGAAACAGTATGAAGTGGCTGTTGACCCTTCGCGACTTAGGAGTATGGATATTTCATTAACCGAAGTCTTTGACGCTCTTAAATCCAATAACAGCATTTCGGGCGGAGCGTATATTGAAAAAACAGATCAGAGCTATTTTATTCGCGGCGACGGGCTTCTGAAATCTTTGTCTGATATTGGCGACGTAGTTGTCAAAAACAACGACGGGGTTCCGATATTAATGAAGGATCTTGCTGATATTCATTACGGCTATGCCAACAGATTCGGAGCTATAACGGCTAACGGACAAGGCGAGAAGGTTTTAGGACAGATAATGATGCTCAAAAACGCGGATTCAAAGCTCGTAATAAACGAGGTCAAAAAAAGAGTAGCAGAAGTTCAAAAAAATCTCCCCGAAGGAGTGTTTATAAATCCCATCCTTGAACGAGGCGAGTTAATTGACAAAACATCATTCACAGTTGTTGAAAATTTGGTTCTCGGCAGTATAATTGTAGTTTTGATTGTTATCATTTTATTGGGAAATATTCGATCTGCTTTGGTAATAGCGTCAATGATTCCGTTGGCTCTGCTGTTTACTTTGTCAATGATGTATATTTTCGGAATTGACGCTAATTTGATGAGTCTTGGTGCTCTTGATTTCGGAATAATTATTGACGGTGCGGTGATTATTGTTGAATTTATTGCAATCAAGATCACTGCCAAGAAAGTGGAATTAGAAATTGCTCAGGGGAATGAACGCCGAACACTAATGGATAAAATCACATTTAGCGGCGCATCCAAAATGATGCGTTCCGCTATTTTCGGGCAGATAATTATACTCATCGTATTTATTCCGATTCTGTCATTAAGCGGAGTTGAAGGCAAGATGTTCAGACCAATGGCATTGTCGTTCAGTTTTGCTATAATCGGCGCTTTGATCCTCGGTTTAACTTGGTTGCCCGTAGCAGCGTCTTTGTTTTTAAAACCGGAAACAAAGAAGAAAAAGAATTTATCGGATTGGATCATGGAGATGCTTCATCGTTCTTACGCACCGGTGATTCGTTGGTCATGCAATCATAAATTATCTGTTTTGACTGCTGCCTTAGTATCACTGATTTTCACAGGATATATATTCATGAATATGGGCGGAGAGTTTGTACCGACATTGGATGAAGGTGATTTTGTCATCCAGCCGGTTCTGAAAACGGGGACTTCTTTGTCAAAAACGATTGAGTATTCCACTCAAATAGAACAAATTCTCATTGATAATTTTCCCGAAGTTGACCAAATTGTAAGTCGGAATAGGCGCGGCGGAGGTGCCTACTGATCCTATGTCAATGGAGGAAATTGATGTAATAATTAAACTGAAACCTCGCGGAGAGTGGGTCAGCGGGTCGACCAAAGCAGAATTAGCCGAAAAATTCAAAGAGGCTTTGTCGGTTATTCCGGATGTTGACTACGAATTTACTCAACCGATCGAAATGCGATTCAATGAATTGATTACCGGAGTTCGATCTGACATTGCCGTTAAATTATTTGGTGAAGACCTTGTTTATCTCGACAAGAAAGCCTCTGAGATTAAGGAACTCATTGAAAGCGTTCCCGGAGCGGCTGATGTTATCCTTGAAAAAACGGCTGGCCTGCCGCAAATGAGCGTAGTATATGACAGAAGCAAAATCGCTTATTACGGTGTGGACGTTGAAACTTTGAACAGCAGCCTCGCTATGGCATTTGGCGGTGAAATTGCGGGTAGTATATTTGAAAAAGAAAAACGTTTTGATCTGGTCGTTCGACTTCAAAAGCAAAGCAGAACTGACATAGATAACATTGAACAACTTCAAATACCCTTGCCGAACGGCAAACAAATTCCACTGGCAGAGTTCGCGGATATATCTTTTAATGAAGGACCCGCGAAAATATCAAGGGAGAACACTCATCGCCGTGTCGTTGTCAGCGTGAATGTCCGCAACCGAGATTTACAATCAGTCTACGAAGATATCAAAACAAAAATCAACGCTAATATCACTTTAGAACCCGGTAATTATATAACCTACGGCGGACAGTTTGACAATTTGCGAAACGCGACGGAGCGACTTATGTTCGCTGTTCCTTTTGCGCTGTTATTAATTTTTGTTTTTCTGCATTTCGCTTTTAAATCATTGAGAGACGCGATTTTGATATTCACAGCCGTTCCTTTATCCACCGTCGGAGGAGTCTTCTTCTTGTGGATAAGAGATATACCGTTCAGCGTTTCGGCGGGAATCGGATTTATAGCACTGTTCGGAATCGCTGTACTTAACGGAATAGTCCTGATTGAGCATCTTAAAGACTTGAAAGATCAAGGGATGACTGACATGCGCGAGCTTATTCTGACCGCGACAAAGGATCGACTGCGTCCGGTTATTCTTACTGCTGCTGCTGCGGCTATGGGGTTCTTGCCCATGGCAATATCAACCGGCTCAGGGGCTGAAGTACAACGCCCTCTCGCGACAGTAGTCATAGGTGGATTAGTTACTTCTTCAATGCTGACGATGATAGCTTTGCCACTTCTTTTTGAAATTTTTCATAATGTCAAAAGAATTCAACTATGGCCTCTCAAATTGATAAAATCCAACACATTATTAATTGCAGTGCTAATAACTCTCGGCACGACAACATCATTCGTTCCTGTGAAAAATATTAGTTTTGAAGAAAATATTGATGCTTCGGAAATAGTAATCTGCAACTCAACAAACTCTCTCCGGCTTCCCGGAAAAATAATTATTTAATCAAATTGAACAATGAATAATATGATAAGATTTAATTTAGCCAAGACAATATATATTGCGATGATTTTTGTCCTCCTCGGATGCGATAATTCGTCTGATAAGCCTGAGATTCCTGATGAGAAACCCGGAAACATCATTCAAATCAGCCAAGATAAATTTGTTTCTGACAAGATGAAAATCGGGGAATCAGTCGTTGTTGATTTTGCTGATGAGCTTCAATGCAGCGGATATATTCAAGCTTCAGTCAACGGAATTGCTGAAATCAGCAGCCACATATCCGGAACGGTAGAAGCAATAAATTATTCGGTCGGAGATCATGTCAAAAAAGGTCAGATTCTTTCAAAGCTGTCCGGCAAAGAACTGATTATGCTTCAGCAAGAATTTATTGAGACCTCCTCAAATTTGAAAAACACACAATCAGATTTCGAAAGGACAAAGATTCTTTTTAATGATAAAATCGGATCGGAAAAAGAGTTTATGGCGGTTCAGAGTCAATATCAGGTCGCAAAATCTCAATTCCAATCGTTAAAACTACGTTTGGAACTTCTTAATCTTGATATTGAGAAAATCAAAGCTGGAAATATATATTCCGAGTTCCCTGTAATTGCTCCTATCAGCGGCCATATAACAAACATCAATTTGGTTTTAGGACAATTTGTTGAGACTCAAAGTAAGCTGTTTGAAATAGTCGATATTAACAAATTGCAATTACAACTGTCTGTTTTTGAGAAGAATATTTCAAAACTCAGTATTGGTCAGGATATAAGATTTAATTCTCCCGGAGCGCAGACTTCGGTTCATATTGCAGAACTGGTATCAATCGAAAAAACAATTGATCCGGAATCGAAAACGATTCTCTGCAAAGCAAAAATTAAATTTGAGGACGGAGACAATTTCATTAATCGTTCTTATGTTGAAGCAAATATCATAGTAAATCGAAGACCGGCAAACGCTCTGCCGAGCGAGGCGATAATTGCTTCAGGAAAAGACAGCTATGTGTATATAGTTGAAAAAATTGAGAATGACATATATTATTTGCGGAAAGAGACTATCAGTATCGGCAGCTTATTTTCCGGATACGCCGAGATTATGACTCCGGGGATTATTTCAAAAGTTATCAACGCCGGCGCATCTAAGATATAATTGGACTATAGATTTAGAAAACTAAAACAGGTAATTATTCTGATAAAACACATTGAGATTTTCCAGCTTAAAGATCAGGCTGAAGGCTGCGGCAAAGACGAGAATACCATAAAAG
>JAQIDA010000235.1 GCA_027858275.1 Candidatus Kapaibacterium sp.
AATCAATACTCCTGATGATTATATCGGATCTGTTACCGGTGACGTTAACCGTCGTCGCGGCAGAATCGAATCAATGAGACGTCACAGAAAAGGCTCTCAGAAATTAGCAGGATTTGTGCCGTTGTCAGAAATGTTTGGATACGCGACAAATCTCAGAAGTTTGTCTTCAGGTCGCGCAAACTATTCAATGGAATTCTTTCAATACGAGCCGATGAATAAAGGTATGCAGGAAAAAGTAATGGAAGATTACAGAAAAGCAAAAGCTGCAAAACACAAAAAATAAGCTATTGCTTGTTTTATAGATGTAAAAACGCACTTTCCGATTTTCGGGGAGGGCGTTTTTTGGTTTTAAGTAGGATTGGTTCGACAAATCAAATCCGCTTCTGCTCAAGATGTTTGACACTGAAGAAAGTGTCCAACATCAAGTATTTCTTTGTTTTCTCACAGTCGCGGGGTTTACCCCACGGTTGCAATGCCAATTCTTCTCCCCCAGCCAGCCTGCCAATCTATTCCGTTTCAAAAGCTCTTTTGCGATTCATCTCGGCTTGATTGCGGATTTTGTATTTCTTGTCACGCAGAATATTTTTTAGTATTCGAGTAACATCGAAGAAGTTTTGCCATGGGTAATGAGGAATATTGTGTTTGTTACAATGAGCCGCCAAATCCTTTTTCGCGAAGATTATATCGGCGTGTTCGGCTGCGCAAAAATCAGAATATCCGTCTCCGATATAGACAACAATGTTGTCCGGGGGCAGATTGACAAGCATGGAATTGCGTTTGCAGGAGGCGCATTTGCAGGTGCAGGATTCAGTCGCTCGAGGAAAGACCGGTTTCGGGTTGTTGTCTCCTTCAAAGATCAGCTGATTGCAAAAAGTCGGCAGATGTCCTAACCCAATATTATCAAGGACTTCGTGAATGTACACATCGAATCCGTCGCTGATGACAGAGACAGGAATGTTGTTCTCCTCACAAAATTTCACGAAAGCAGGGACATTGGAGTCGGTCTCCTGAGCACGAGCGAATTCAACTATTGTTTCGCGGCTGACTCCGGGTCGGAGTTTGTCACATAAAACATTCCAATACTCATGTATACCCATTTCGTCATTTTTCAGTCGGGAATTGTAGGGTTCAAACTCGCCGTAAACTTTGAAAATCTCATCACCGAGATCTTTCTTGGTGATTGTGCCGTCGAAATCAGTAAACACTGCCAGAGTCAAATGCTTGTTATTTATGGTTTTTCTGCTCATGTTGTGTGTTTGTCGATTATATTTTCTTGATGAATCAGTTTCAAGTTATGAAAACTCGTTTTTTTTGTCTATTTTATGTTCTTTCTGACTGTTCAAATCTTGTTTTATTTTGAGCCGTACAGAAGCCGGCTTTCGAGAACATAAATTGCATATTAAATTTTAAACAGAAATTCCGGAATATAATAAATTGAACGAATTATTAAAAAGAGTTTTGGTCGCAATAATCGGCATTCCTTTGTTTGTCATTCTTATATATGTGGACAGTTATCCTTTTTTCGGGTTAATCTTGTTGATTTCCACAGTGTCATTATGGGAATTTTATCGCATGAGCGAGAGCAAGCAGATATTCCCTCATAAAACATCAGGTATGCTTTTCAATGTCGCTGTGATAGCCGCGATTGCCTATAAAGGGCCTGCAGTCGGCGGAGCATTGATTGCCGGAGGTCTCGTTATCTTTTCTGTTTATGTCTTTATTGTCGAAATGTTTTCGGGCAAGAGCAATGCTTTGAATAATATATCTGTTACTCTCGCAGGCATAGTGTATGTGTCTTTGTCTTTTGCATGTATGCTGGCTGTCAGAGAATTGCACTTGTTCCTTGAGCCGTTCGGCAGCACAGTGTTTAATTCTTTGCAGACTGCTGCTCACAGCGGACAATTTTTGTTGAGTATTTTTATCGCGGTGAGGATTTGTGATTCAGGAGCTTATTTCACAGGAGTATCAATCGGCAAACATAAACTGTTTCCTCGGGTCAGTCCCAATAAGACATGGGAAGGCGCTGTCGGCGGATTTATCTTTTCTTTAGGAGGCTTTTGGTTGTCACTTCACTTTTTCGGAATAGACATTCCGGTAGTTCACATTATAGCTCTCGGCGCGATTATCGGTTCAATCGGGCAAATCGGAGATTTGGCTGAATCTTTAATCAAGCGTGACGCGGGCGTAAAAGACAGTTCGGCGATTATCCCCGGTCACGGCGGCTTCCTCGACAGATTTGACAGTATGTTGTTCGCTGTTCCGACGGTTTATTTGTATATAATCGCGGTATTGTTTTTTGACGGGAATTTGTGAAGATAGATTAGAGTGCTGTTTTATAAGAAAAATTTCTGCGTGAGGTTTCTTGGATTTATTATGAAAATTGGAAAGAGTTGAACAGGATTTTACGGATTTGCACGATTAAGAGGATTAAGAATAAGAGTTTTAGCAGGCTGACGAAGCCGGATTCTTCACTTCTTAATCCTGTCCATCCCCTTAATCCTTAAAATCCTGTTCAAATCCTCACCAAAAAATAGATAAAAAATATTTCAAAATAAATGAAAGCCGATAAACAATGTTCTCTTATTTACAAACTTCACGAAAGGAACATTCGTTCCTTGTGTTTATTATTCTGTTTCTTGTGTCTTTTGGTCAATCTTCTGCACAAGATACTAATTGGTTCAAAGATATAACGGTACAGGTAGGGCTGGACAGTGCGAAAGATTCCTATATGCAGAGCGTGGATCTGAACGGGGACAACTATCCTGAGCTTCTGCTCGGAACCGGCAAATGGTCCCCGAATGTCTCGAATACATTCACTCTTTATAAGAATGTTCCCGATCCTGAAAATCCCGGCAGCCGCAAATTTGTAGATTATACTGAAGAATCAGGGATAAATGTCAATCGAGATCCTAATAAATCATACAGGGAGTATGATATTGCCGTGTTCGGCGATGTGGACAACGACGGAGATTATGATCTTGTTACAAGTTTTTATTATCACAGATTAGAGAATTTTCAAAAAGGTCACAAAGATCGCCCTGAAGTATATCTGAATGACGGTACGGGGCATTTCACTTTGAAAGAAAACTCCGGATTGAACAACACTCAGTATTTCCACAATTTAGATCCGGGTATGATCGACGGTGTGGCGATTTCATTTATCGATTATGATTATGACGGGAATCTTGATATATACTTCGGCACAAAGTTCGTGGATTATAAATTTGTCGTCAGGTTTCCTGACATACTCATGAAAGGAAACGGTGACGGCACCTTTTTCAAAGTAGAAACAAGCGGCGTGGATAGGTACCCCGAACCCCTTTATGGTGTGAACGTAACGGATTGGAATAATGACGGTTGGCAAGACGTCATAACTTCTCCATATTGCAAAACAGGCGGCAAACTTCACAGGAACAACAAGGACGGAACTTTTTCAAATGTAGCCAATTCTATAGGCTATTCTTCGCAACATCTCGGCGGTGACAACGGTCAGGCCTTATGTCAATGGGAAGCTCCCGTTGCGGATTTTGATAACGACGGAGATATGGATTTCCTACAATTGCTTGTGCACGGCGGTATGAATACTAATGAAGGTCACACCGTAATCGCAGTGAATCAAGGTGCGCCCGATTATTTCTTGGAATGGGAACTCGGAAGAATTCAGAGAGATGAATCGTCGAACACGCATCTCGGCGATTTTGCCGGTCTTTGGAGTGATTGGGACAACGACGGTTTGCTCGACATCGTTATATGCGAGGGATATTATTCTCCGGCAACCAGAAGAGTATATATGTGTAAACAAGATGAAACAAACCACTTTTTTGATGTGTCTGCAGAACTTGGAATGGCTGATATGCAGGATGCTTCAGGTGTGGAATCTTTGGATTTCGATCTGGACGGCGACAATGATTTGATAATGTTCCATAATGGCACAATCAAGTTTTGGCGTAATGATACAGGAAATAAAAACAACTGGATTTCAGTAAAATTAGACGCTCCCGAAGCATGTAACCAAGCGGCGTTTGGCGCGAGGATAACGGTATGTTCCGACGGCGTCAACCAAATTCGCGAGATACAAGCAGGACTCGGTCATTTCGGCGGACAGCAGCCTTTCATCAGAAACATCGGAATCGGCAAGCACAACAGAGTTGATTCAATCATTGTTCGTTGGCCTATGTCGGGAATTCCTGAAACCGTTGTATATAACCCTCCGATAAATATGATTATAGAAATAAACGAAAACGGTATGAGCGATGAATTGGTCGAATACGGAGAAGAAAATCGCCCGCTTATTGCATTCAATACAGCATATGTAAAATTTGACAGTACTGATGTCGGCACGACTGATGAAAAAGATTTTATCATAAAAAATATCGGCAAATCAGATCTGATAATAGATGAATTTGGCTTTTTAGAAAACGAATCAAATCTGTTTTGGCTGATTGATTCGGAAACAAGCGCGACTGTTACAGACAGCAATTTTGAGCTTCTCACAATTGCCCCGAATGCTTCAAAAGCATATAAAATTGTGTTTGCTCCGCTAGTGAGATCGGTTAATGAAGAGCAGTTGCTAATAAGCTCAAATGCTTCAAATGTTCCGGACGGCGAAATGAGATATTATGATATTGTCGGAATTGGATTTGGCCCGGCTCCAATGATCAGAGTCTCGACGAATGAACTCGTTTTTGAAAATGTGAATCCTTCAGAGACAAAGTCAATTACAGTTACTAATTGGGGCGAATATGATTTTGAAATAACCGGAATTGAGTTCGAAGATGATCCTTACGGAGTATTTTCTCATGCCGGCGAAAGTTCTACATATACTGTAGCCGCAGGTGAGTCCGTAGAAATTGAAGTAACTTTCACACCTGTATTCCGCACAGGGTTCTTCGGCACCATGATTATTAAATCAACGGCTTATAATGAAAAGGAAACAAAGATAACTCTTGCCGGAACGGGCGATGTGCCGACTGCCGAGATAAGAGTTTCAAAATCAATTTTCACTTTCAGCGGAGTTGAATTGGGCGAGAGCAAAATAAAAGACGCGTATATTAGGAACAACGGAGACAAAATGCTCTCTTTGACAGAATTGAGATTTGGCGACGATGAGGGCGTATTTACATTCCCGGACATCACATTCCCATTCGAAGTGGCAGTAGACACTGAAAGAGATTTCACGGCAGTTTTCACTCCCAAAGATGATCATTCATCATATTCGACAAATATCACATTTGTTTCAAATTCTTTGAAAGATTCGCTCAGAACAATTAAATTTACCGGCAAAGGCAAACCTTCGACATCCGTTTCAGATTTCGGAATGGGCGAAGAAAGACTGACTCTGTCTGTATCGCCGAATCCGATTGTAAATGCAGGAATAATCAATATGACTCTGGGCGGTAATTCGGTTCAAACAATTGAAGTATACACGATTGATGTAGCCGGCAGAAAAATAGAAAATTTAAGTAATTTGAGTTATGCTCCGGGTGATTATAAACTCAATGTTAACAGCGCGAAATATGCTGACGGAATGTATTATATAGTTGCTCGCTCAGGGAAATATAATGTCAGAATACCGATGGTTGTCAGTAAGTAAGCAGGATGTTTCTATAATAAATATTGAGCGTAAATGAGTATGATTTTGGAACCGGAGCTGATAATTTCAGCGTACAGCCAAGGATATTTCCCGATGGCCGATGAGGCTGACGGAGATCTATATTGGCACAATCCTGATCCGCGCTCGATATTTCCGCTTAAGAAACTCAAAATGCCGCGCTCTTTCCGGAAGTCGCTCAGCAGCAGGCCTTTTGAATATAAAATAAATACGGCTTTCGAAGATGTTCTCCGAGCTTGTGCCGACAGGGACGACACATGGATTTCCAATGATATAATCCTGTCATATATCAAATTGCATGAGAGCGGTCATTGTCACTCAGTTGAGACTTATGAGAACGGCGAACTTATAGGCGGTCTCTATGGTGTGCAGATTGGCGGCGTTTTCTTTGGCGAATCAATGTTTTCAATAGTTGACGGAGCGTCGAAAGCCGCGTTCTATAAACTCAGAGACATACTTTTAAAACAAGGCTTTTCCTTGTTTGACTCTCAATATATCAACGAACACACAAAACTCCTCGGCGCAGTGGAAATACCAAAGATCTTGTATTTAAAAAAGCTTCAAAAAGGGCTTGCTTCCCCCTGCGTGTTTTCGTATAGCGGAAAAGAATTTTGAAAGAGTTGTTGTTATCAGTTAATTATCTCAGACAATATCAATCAAATAATTTCGTGATTCATTCACGTAATTGATATCTGTGTGCCGGCTGCGGAATATCTGAATAGTTCAAAATGCAATATTTCCTGAGAAAACGACAAAAATTGTTTTGTTTATCCGGGAAATCTTCTTAAGTTTGTAGTTCTATTAATGAAATCTATAATGAGGGTTTAGGAAAATGGCAAAGAAAGACGCAAGACACAATATCATCATAGAATGCACGGAAGCTCGCAAAGAGGGCAAACCTGCTTCAAGATATACATCTACAAAGAACAAACACAATACTCCGGGACGCGTGGAATTGAAAAAATACAATCCTTTCCTACGTCGCCATACTGTGCACAAAGAAACTCGCTAAGGTTTCCGGAAAAATTTCAACATCAAGAGCTCCTTTTTGGGAGCTTTTTGTGTTTGTAGTCCCCCTTTCTCTTGTCTTCATTTTATGTTTCCGACTGTCGTTGAATCCCCTGTTTATGACTTATATCAATACGGCTGTGCAAATTGTTTTTCCCCGAAATTCTTCAAATCAAACATCAGTGAATAATGCACATAATTTCGACACATATTTAATGTGCCGCTGACATCCTCAATAATACAGAAAACAAATTCTCAGTGTTGATCTTTGCTAAAACACAAGAGAAACAAACATATATTTTACATATATTTACTATGGTTAATCACTGTGTTATCAATCACTTGAACAATAGAAAAGTGTTTGTTTGTGTTGTTGATGCTCATTTAATAAATTTATAGTTAATTATTCTTTAATAAATTTATAAATTTGCAATGCGTTTCGAATGTGAATCGCATAAAAATTTAAAAATTTTTTCCCTCGGAGTAAGATCATGAAAATCAGGAAAGAAGACGCGCTCGAATATCACAGTTCGGGAAGAAAAGGCAAAATCGAAGTAGTAACCACAAAGCCTTGTGTTACGCAAAGAGACCTTTCATTAGCATACACTCCCGGCGTAGCTGATCCATGTCTCGAAATTGAAAAAGATGTAGAAAATGTTTATGAATATACCGCCAAAGGCAACTTGGTGGCCGTTATCTCTAACGGAACGGCAGTCCTCGGTCTCGGCGATATCGGACCCGAAGCGGGGAAACCTGTAATGGAAGGCAAGGGAGTTTTGTTCAAAACCTTTGCTGATATTGACGTTTTTGATATTGAATTGAACTCCAAATCAATTGATGAAATTGTCAGAGTATGTGAAGTATTGGCACCTACTTTCGGCGGTATCAACCTCGAAGATATCAAAGGCCCTGAATGTTTCCATATTGAAGATGAATTGAAAAAAAGACTTGATATTCCCG
>JAQIDA010000255.1 GCA_027858275.1 Candidatus Kapaibacterium sp.
TTTCCCGTCTTGATTGTCTGCATTTTTTGTCCATGTTTCACAATTGTCATCTCTAATAAACAACTCTCCCGAATTTGTGATTCCGAGAATACTGTAACTGCCGATTGTTATTGTTTTAAGAGTTTTGTTCCCGTCGGGCAATTTGCATTCAATCCATTCTTCGTACAAGGATGAATAATAGTAAAGATTTCTGTCAGTAACAACATAGGTGTCGAATAAATCTGAGGCAATAGAGACAATTTTCATTTGAGAAAAGTAGGTGATTTTGTCAATAGTCAAATCGAATAAGTCAATAGTATATAAACCCAGATCAGTTCCTGCCAGCATCTCAAAATATCCGTAACTGCCCAAGGAGGTCACATTTGCATCTAAAATAATTTCTAATTTCTCCCAGCCATTATAAGAAGATTTGTATATTTCGTTGTTGCCGGTCAGGGCGTAAATCATATGCGGACTTTCTTGAAACATCAATTTCACTTCCGTATCCGGGAAATCGGTTTTGACCCAATAATCATCATCAAGAGCATTGGATACAGTTGCGGAAAACATCATAAATACTACAAACAAACCAAGTAATAGAGTTTTCATAATAACAGCCCAAATAAATTAAGAACAACATCTAATCACAGAGAATATAATGAAATATATGAAACAATCCTAAGTCTAAACTTCCGCTGAAGAACATTTGTTATTGGCAAATCAGTAATGTAACTGAGAACCGCTCTTTACAAGATATAGCCCTTGAATACGTTGCTCCAATCAGATTGATATATAATCAGTTCACTGTAGAAATCATTATCACAATATATAAGCCGGAGCCAAGATGTTTGAGCCGCAGAAAAAACAAATAAAAAATTTGAGAGACCGATCCGATAAATTGCGGAGGTTCCTTTAACTTAGACAAGAAAACCGCGCAGATTGAAAAAATGCAGGCTCAAAGTGAAGCAGACAGTTTTTGGGATGATGCCCAAGCGGCGCAGGAAGTAATGAAAAATATCTCCGGATTGAAACAATGGGGTACAGCTTGGCAAAAAGCCTCCACAGCGATTGACGATGCCGAAGCATTCCTGGAACTTGCCGACGAAAGTAAAGACGAAGAACTCGAGGGTGAAATCGCAGACGAAATTGACGCTGCTTTAGAAGTAGTAAACGACTTGGAAGTAATGCACTTGCTTTCGGGCAGAGATGATGACAAGACAGCTATATTGACTATCCACGCCGGAGCCGGTGGAACTGAAGCCCAAGATTGGTCCGAAATGCTGCTGCGAATGTACTCTCGTTGGGCAGAACGTCACGATTGCACAGTAGCTTTGGTTGACAGACTCGATGGTGATACGGCGGGAATCAAATCCGCCACATTGGAAATAGCGGGAAACTTCGCTTACGGTTACCTCAAGTCAGAAAATGGCGTGCATCGTATCGTCCGCATATCTCCTTTTGACTCCAACGCTCGACGCCATACTTCGTTCGCCTCAGTGTTTGTATATCCTGAAGTTACTGATGATGTTGAAATCGAAATAGATCCTTCCGATATTGAAATGGATACTATGCGAGCCGGCGGCAAAGGTGGGCAGAATGTCAATAAAGTAGAGACTGCTGTCAGATTGCGCCACATACCTTCGGGGATTATAGTTGCTTGCAGAAAGGAACGCTCGCAATTGCGCAACAGAGAACATGCCATGAAAATGCTAAAGTCGCAACTCTATCAGAAAAAGAGGGAAGCTGAAGACGCCGAAAAGGCAGTTGTCGAAGGCAAAAAAATGAAAATTGAATGGGGCAGCCAAATACGTTCCTACGTTTTCCAACCATACACAATGGTCAACGACCATCGCTCAGAATTAAAGAACACAAATATCAACGCAGTCATGGACGGCGATTTGGACGCTTTCTTAAAAGCCTTCCTGCTCATCAGCAAAAATGATTAATTTTTAAATTACATTAATCTTCCCATATTGTAGAGACGCCCAATTTGGGCGTCTCTTTTTTTATGCGTCAAAGAGGTTGAACAGGATTCTATGGATTCAAGCGATTAAGAGGATTAAGAAAAGAATGATTCACAAACAATTAATTCTAAATCCTGTCTATCCTCTTAATCCCTGCAATCCTGTTCAAACATACTCTTTAAACGCAAAAAGTCGCTTCTTTTGCAAGAAACGACTTTTTGTTT
>JAQIDA010000370.1 GCA_027858275.1 Candidatus Kapaibacterium sp.
TTTCAGTTACATCAACCAATATATTTTTCCTTGCAATTTAGTATCATTAATAACAATGAGATATAAACGAAATTAGGACAGAACTATTGAATAACAGGGGAGAGCCACGCCCGGTTAACGATTTTAACGGTCCCCAAGTATTAATGTTAATTTACCCTCTCCGGCTTCTTTGGTTGTTCTTCGTTATTTCATTATTTTGTGTTTTCGAGCGGAAGTCTCTGTGTTGAGTAATCCAATCTCGGATGATTTGCTAAAACAACAAACAATAAGCGAGAAAAATAATTGACTGATTCAGACAAAAAACCTATTATTCTGTCGATTGAAAGTTCCGGTAATACCAGCGGTATCGCCTTGCATGAAGGAACTGAACTTTTGGCTGAGTATTCCCTCGTCGGAAAAAATCTGCATGATAAATTGATGACCGAGTCCATACGCAGATTGCTCGGGGATTTGGAATTAAAAATTGAAGATATTTCCGCAATTGCTGTTTCAGCCGGTCCCGGTTCTTTCACCGGATTGCGTATCGGTGCGGCTATCGCCAAAGGACTTTGCTTTGAAGGAAGTCCGAAATTCATTGCCGTTCCCAACCTGTCGGCATTTGCTTTTGCTGCGCGCGATTTCGCCAAAGCCCTGAATGCTTCCGGGATCATCGCAACAATAAAAGCTCACAAGAATTTGATGTACCGTCAGGAATTTAATATAGAAGCAGAGGCTTCCGGTGAAATAATTATGACAGATACAACAGAATTCGAAGCATTGGATACTACCGGAAAAGTACTTTGCGGAACAGCCGCTGAGCCTACTGCCTTTACTTTGAAGACTTTGACAGAACTCTCGCCGCGAATAATCGGAGAATACGCCGTTGCCGCCTATAACAAGTCTGATTTCGCCGACGCTGCGGAATTTACGCCGATGTATATCCAAGAATTTGAGATTAAAACAAGCAAGAAGAAGATTTTCGGCGAAAAATAAGTTAATATTATATCATTTCGGAATACTATATCATGAACAGAATAAATATTTTTATTATCGCTATACTTGCCCTTATACTGTCGGCTTGCGTAGATGCAACTCAAACTGAAATACTTGATAGTTTGTTGGATCAGGGAATCCAAACAGACAAAGGTGAACTAACAATTATTTACCCGAGAGACGGGACAGTCCTCCCTCCGGAAGCTGTCAGCCCGATTGTCAAACAAGACGATAAAACTCCCGGCGTTAATTCCCACGCATTGATAATCGGAAACGAACAATCCGGCTACCGGATTATGCCGGCTGAAGACAAGCAATTAAAAATCAGTCCTGAAATTTGGGCTTCTATCAAAACCGGTTCGAACTCTGAGATGGATCTTAACCTTGTCGGATATGCCGATGATGATTACAGCAAGATACTCTCTTCAAAAAAGATTACAATTACTATCTCAGCCGACTCTGTGAAATATCCGATATTCTATCGCAGTGTTCCGCTGCCGTTTTTATATGCATATAAGAATTTGAAGAAAATCAGTTGGAGGCTCGGCAGTGTCGACTCAGACAGTATCCCCGCTCCTGTTTTGTCTAATCTGCCCGTATGCGGCAATTGCCATTCTTTCTCAGCTGACGGCAATACTATAGGCATGGACATAGATTACGGCAACGACAAAGGCTCATATTTCATCAGTGATTTGACTCACGAAACTAAAATCACTAAAGACGGAATAATAACATGGAGCGATTACAAACGAAGTGACGGCGAGCAGACATTCGGTCTTTTATCACAGATTTCACCCGACGGACGTTACGCGATCAGCACTGTCAAAGACAGATCGATCTTTGTCGCAGTTGATAATTTGGACTACTCACAACTACTTTTTCCCTATAAAAGGGATTCTATCCGTATATGACAGAAAAACCGGGATATATACATCATTACCCGGCGCGGACGACCCTCAATATGTCCAGAGCAATCCCGTGTGGAGTCCTGACGGAAAGCATATTTTATTCGCCCGTTCAGAAGCCTACCGAGACAAAACAATCGAGGAGTATACTCAAGCAATTCTTCCGACTTCTTATGCCGATAAATTTCTCGAAGGCAAAGAAGAGTTCAAATTTGATATATACACAATCCCGTTCAACGACGGCAAAGGCGGAACAGCCACAGCGCTTACCGGAGCCTCGAAAAACGGGAAAAGCAATTTCTTCCCCAAATATTCACCGAACGGAAAATTTATCGTCTTCGCTCAGGCAGAAAACTTCATGCTCCTGCAGCCCGACAGCAAATTATATATAATTCCTGCAGAAGGCGGTACGCCTCGTTTGATGAATTGCAACAATCCGGGAACAATGAATTCATGGCACTCTTGGTCTCCTGACGGCAAATGGATGGTCTTTTCATCCAAAACTTCGGGCGCTTATACACAGCTTTGCCTGACTCGTATTGATGAAAACGGAAATGACAGCCCTTCAATGATCCTCGAGAATTTTACAAATGACTCCCTTGCCGCAAATATTCCCGAATTTGTTAATATTGAACATTCTGACTACTTCAGTATGAGCGAGCACTTCCGTGAAACTGACAGTTATCTTGTGTTGAGCGGTATAGAAAAGTCCCAATCCGGAGACTTAACAGGTGCAAAAGCAGATTTTTCAGCTGCAATTGCCGAAGATCCGAGTGACTATCTCGCCTTTGCCAATCGTGCTTATCTCAAAATGAAAACAAATGATATCGCCGGCGCGATTCAAGATTATGATAAAGCTCTGAGCATTGAGCCAAATCATGTTACCGCGCTTTATCAGCGTGGCTTTGTCCTTGTTGAATCCGGACAATTCGCAAAGGCGATTGTGGATTTTGATAAATTGCTTAGTCTCAAACCCGATTATATTATGGCATATTACGAAAGAGCAATAGCGAAACACAATCTCGGAATGTTTGATGCCGCAATCATGGATTTAAATAAATTAATTGAACTGAAACCCGAGGATCCTCATGCTTATTACCAGAGAGCAGCAACTCTGATTCAGCTTGGCAAAGACGATGCCGCCTGTATCGATTTGCTCAAAGCCTCTGAAATGGGTTATGCTGCCGCGCAAAAAGCCTACAGAGAATTCTGCGGGCAATAGGATAATTTGAGAAAAATATCCCGGCTTTTTCATATATTTGCAATTCGTTATGATCGACTAATAAAAATTTTGAAATATAGACGGAGCGCGGTATTATGATAGCACGCTACACTCGCCCGGAAATGGGCGAAATTTGGGCAGAACAAAACAAATACGAAATATGGCTCGAAATTGAGATTCTTGCTTGTGAAGCAAGAGCAAAACTCGGTGAAATACCCGAAGAAGACGTAAAAGAAATCAGAGCCGGAGCCAAAGTCGACGCCGAAAGAATCGCCGAAATAGAATTGACTACCAAACATGACGTTATCGCGTTTTTGACAAATATCGAAGAAGGTATCGGCTTAGTTTCACGTCATATACATATTGGTATGACTTCAAGTGACGTGCTCGATACATGTTTTGCGGTTCAGTGCAAGCAGGCAGGCGAACTGCTCCTTGATGATCTGAAAAAACTCGCTGTAGCACTCTCTCGCCGCGCCAAAGAACACAAACATACAATTTGCATCGGTCGTTCGCACGGTATTCACGCAGAACCAATTACATTCGGAATGAAATTTGCCCTTTGGTATGAAGAATGCAAACGTAATATCAAACGCATGGAAACTGCCATAGAGGAAGTTTCAACGGGTATGATAAGTGGAGCGGTCGGCACATTCGAACACATTTCTCCCGTTGTCGAAAAATATGTATGCGAAAATCTTGGTTTGAAACCGGCAACGATTACTACTCAGGTGATTCAGCGCGACGTTCACTCTAATTTTATGACAACAATTGCCATCATCGGCAGTTTGGTTGAAAAAATCGGTATCGAAGTTCGTCACTTGCAGAGAACTGAAGTGCTCGAAGCAGAAGAATACTTCTCTAAAGGACAAAAAGGCAGCTCGGCAATGCCTCATAAACGCAATCCTATCACATCAGAAAACATCTGCGGACCAGCTCGCCTGCTACGCACTAATGCCTTTGCGGCAATGGAAAACAACGCCCTCTGGCACGAACGAGATATATCGCACAGCAGCGTTGAAAGAATTATCTTCCCGGATTCGACAATTTCATTGGATTACATCCTGAATCGAACAATCAATCTGGTTGATAAACTTCTTGTTTATCCCGAAAAAATGAAAGAAAATCTCAATATAACTCTCGGTTTGCCTTATTCTCAGAAAGTTCTGATCGCATTGGCAAACACAGGCATGAAGCGTCAGGAAGCATATGTCATCGTTCAGCAAGCTGCCATGAGAAC
>JAQIDA010000312.1 GCA_027858275.1 Candidatus Kapaibacterium sp.
AAGCTCCTGCTTAAGAAGTGAAGTAAGAAGCTCGTGCTGTAGATGACAAGAAAGATGCTCCTGCTTAAGAAGACAAGAAAGAAGAATCTAAAGACTAATCAGATTCCTCTCTCAGTATAAAAACCGGCAATCGTTCATTCGATTGCCGTTTTTTTTTAGCTTTTTTTAAATAATATCATATTAATCAGCTTCTGTCACGAATTATTCATATATTGCTCCGGTATTATTGCAACATAGTGCTTAAGCACTTTGCAGAAATGACACTCAATAAATATCGCAGACAGCTGAAGCTATCTGTTGCGAATGCTTGTGATATATATATGAACAGTTTAGGCTATTAATTATTAGGCTATTAATTATACTTTTATTGAAAAAATATTCCGGAGATAATTTGCTAAATATATCAATTCTTACAATCGGGGACGAAATTTGTATCGGTCAAATCACGAATACAAACGTCGTACATATTTCCGCGGAATTAACAAGAATCGGCGCGAATGTGCTGACTCATTCAACCATCGGCGATGAAAAGAATATTATGCTGAGCGAGATAGATCGTTTGCTGAAAAGCTCGGATGTTCTTATTCTTACCGGAGGACTTGGTCCTACTCACGACGATATTACCAAACCGGTTCTCTGCGAATACTTTGACGATCAACTGATCTACAGAGAGCAGACTCTTGAAAATCTCAGGAAAAGATACTCAAAGCTGAATATCGAAATGACGGATCGCAATATGCGTCAAGCACAAGTGCCGTCAAAATGCATTTCTCTTGAAAATTCAGCCGGTGCCGCGCCGGGAATAATGTTCGAAAAAGACGGAAGTTATCTTTTCTCTGTTCCGGGAGTTCCGGGCGAAATGCGGGCGATTATGAAGGATCATATCGTTCCGTTTGTCAAAAACATGATTGCGGAGCGTAATGAGAACCTTGTGCTGTACAAGCAAATTATGACATACGGAATCTTCGAATCATCTCTTGCTGATATGATCGGAGACATTGATAAACTGTTCGACAAGGGAGATTCTCTTGCGTTTCTGCACTCATTCAGAGGTGTAAGATTGCGCATAGGCGTTCACGGTGAATCGCGCCGAGACGCTGAAACAAAGCTCGCTGTTTTGGAACAGAAAATCCAAGATAAAGTCGGTGAATATATCTACGGGAGCGGCGAGGACTCAATCCCGTCGGCAATCGGAAAGTTGTTGACTGAGCGGAAACAAACTCTCGCTGTGGCAGAGTCTTGTACTGCCGGTATGTTGGGGAAAGAAATTACTTCAGTATCAGGGAGTTCCGCTTATTTTTCCGGAGGCGTTCTTGTATATTCAAATGAAATTAAAGAGAAAATTCTTGATGTCAAACATGATACTTTAGTTAAATACGGCGCTGTCAGCGAGCAAACAGCTTGCGAGCTTGCCGCGAATGTAAGATCAAAATTTAATGCTGATTATTCTCTGTCAATTACAGGAGTTGCAGGGCCCGGCGGCGGAACAGAAGACAAGCCGGTCGGAACAGTTTGGATAGGATATTCGGATAAAAACGAAACTTTCGCCAAAAAGTATTTTTTCGGCGGAAACAGAGAAATTAACAGGGAAAGATCAGTCGCAAATGCTCTGGCCTTGCTTTATAAGAAGTTGCGAGGCAAATAATCTTTTTATCCTAAGGCAGTATCCAGTAACATCATTGTCGCAAAACCGAGCATAGCGCCGATTGTTGACATATCAGTTTCGTTTCCGGTCTGAGATTCGGGGATCAGTTCTTCGACGACTACGAAAATCATGGCTCCGGCGGCAAAGGCGAGGGCGTATGGCAAAATCGGAGTGATGAATATCACCATTGCCGCACCTACAACACCCGCTACGGGTTCTACAATTCCGGACATTTGACCGTACCAAAAAGCTTTGAATCTGCCGAAACCTTCTCGACGCAATGGGATGGATACCGCGGCGCCTTCGGGGAAATTTTGTAGAGACATACCAATTGTCAGGGCTATCGCTCCGCTCAATATCATTGGATCGGCGTTGACGGCTAAGGCTCCGAAAGCTACTCCTATGGCAAGTCCTTCGGGTATATTGTGCAATGTAATCGCCAACACGAGCAATATGCTTCGATGCCAAGATGTTTTAATACCCTCCGCGTTTTCCATGGGGAGACCTAAATGCAGATGGGGCAAAGTTCTGTCGAATATAAACAGGAAGAGTCCGCCGGCTAAAAATCCGACTACTGCCGGAACCCAAGGGATCTCTCCGTTTGCCTCGGCAATTTCCATCGCGGGATTGAGCAATGACCAGAAACTGGCGGCAATCATAACGCCGGCCGCATAGCCGAGCATGGCGTTCAGTGCTTTCTGATTAATTGTTTTGAAGAAGAAAACCATTGCCGAACCGAGCGCGGTGGCAAGCCACGTTAATATCGTAGCAAACAACGCCAACAAGATCGGATCATATTGCATAATTTGTTCGTAAGACATGTTTCCTCCTGTTATGGGCTATGACTATAAAGAAGCGTAGACTCACTATTAGAGCCGGTATTGCATTTTGCATAATTTTATAAGAAAAGAACTACTCCGCCCTATCGGGCACCCCCTCCTTGGAAAAGGATGGGAGCTTTAAGAATCTTTTCATGTCCCCCCGCCTGCTAAGGAGGGGGATAGGGGTGGTTCTTAGGACAGCACTCTAAAACTCAGCATCTCGCCGATTTACGTTTCTTCCCAATTCTCCCCTTGTCAACCACCTTTTTGATATAGTCTTTCGCAAGCGGAACTTTGCAAGCCGTTCCACCCATATCGACTTCAACCTTGCCGATTCTGCCGCCGACCTCAGAGGCCTTAGCCGTCAGTTCGCTAATATACGCGCCCACTGCGATCACAAAGCCGTTCATAGTATATCGAACCTGGTTTTGGGCATTGTGAACATTCTTCTCGGCCCTGTCCAACAGCGACGAATACATCTCAATATCAAGCTCACTGTCTTCTTTCAGTGCTGCGTAATACCCAAGTGTAGCCCATCCGCAAGATGCAATTCTCTCCTCGTCTGATTCCATCCATTCCAAAGCAAGCTCAATAGCGTACGGGCTTTCAGCAGCCACCCAGGGAACGGGATATTCACTGATCATATACCAATAGGCTCCGTCGGCCCACTGTCTCAGCTCATCCTTTGAAATCTTTGATTCATCTGCAATCAGCCCCGCCATATACATCGCGTCAGAATTGCCGGTAGCATACAGCTCTAAGGAGAGCTCATGGTCTTTCTTGATCTTCTTTACTATCTTTTTGACATCTTGAACTTTCACCCCGTAATAAGGTTCTCTTGCTCCGTGTCTCATATACGTTTTTTTAGTGTTTTCGTCAGCATATCCCTTTAGTTCTGTCATAACTTCTTGCAAAGTCATTTTAATCTTTTTCATATTTTTGTCTTTTTTTAAATGTTAATCAATAATATAAGTCAACGAAAAGAGCAGACAATCTATTGCCGAGGCTTTGAATTCAGAAGTTTTTCAAACATTTATCCTCTAAGTTTTTCAGGTCTGATCAATTAGTGTTATATTGCGGGATTGTTGAAATTAAAAAGTACTTACAATATAGGTAGAAATTATGTTTAAAAGATGTTTTAGTTTTCTGTTCCTCCTGATGTTATTTGTCAGTTCCGCCAATGCCGAGAGGAAATTTGTCCTTTATGAAAGCGCGAACGGCGAAGCTGTTGACATAGAAACTCTTGCCGCAAAGACTCTGGACGCCGACATTATTTTCTTTGGTGAATTCCATGACGACAGTCTTATTCATGCGATTCAAGAGGAATATTTGAACGAAATGTATAAACTGAATTCCGCGACGGTTGCTTCGTTCGAAATGTTCGAAAGAGACAATCAAGACGTCTTGACAGATTATATAAAAGGCAAGATCAGCGAAGAAGTATTTTTAGAAAAATGTCGCACTTGGCCCGACTATAAAACTGATTACCGTCCTTTGATCGAAGCGACCAAAGCCCAAGGCGCAGCCGCAATAGCCGCGAATATACCCCGAAAATACGCAAGCGTGTTCGCACAGGGCGGAATGACTGCCATAGACAAACTGCCACCTGCCGAAAGAGCATTTATCGCTCGAGATATTAATATCATTAATGATCAATATCGCGAAGAATTTTTTGATACAATGATCTCGAATTTCGGGTTCAAAAAAGACAGTATTTCAGCGAATCAATCCAACAGCATCCAACTTTTCTACGGCGCGCAGATTCTCAAAGATGAAACGATGGCAGAAAGCATAGTTGATTATTTCAACGCCAACCCCGGCTCAAAAATCATTCATTTCAACGGCGCGTTTCATTCAAACGCCTCCCTCGGCACGGCACAGAAAGTTCTTGCCCGCAACCCGAAACTCAAAATTGCCGTTATTTCCCCCTATTATATTGAACAAGGCAAAGAAATAAGCTTTGTAGATGACAACAAAAGTATCGGAGATTATCTGATCGCCCTCACGCCCAAAGCCCCCAAAAAATTCTCTCGGATGAGCATGGCAGGGCACATGAAAGGTAATTGCATAGTAAAACATGATATCAATATTACTCTTGATCCGACAAACAACAACTTGACCGGCTCGGACAATATAACATTCAAGAACCCTGTAATTCTCAGTGCTGCCGTCGAGATATTGAACGATCTCAAAATCAGCAAAGTCTCATCTCCAAACGGTACTTTGGAATATGAAATCAGCACAAAGGGTGATAGTCAGGAAATATTAATAACACCCGCCGGCCGAGAATTATCCGATGTGAAAATTGAATACAGCGGCTCAATCTACAACAAGCCCGGCGAAACAAGCATCAAAAAAAGACACGCCAATTCAGCCGGAATGATCTCATCTGCTGAAGGCGAAGGAGTTTATCTCCCGGCAGGAAGTTTCTGCCCTTATACAGAAGATGATATGGCAGATTTTAAAATCAGCATGACTTATCCGAATGATATAAATGTTATTACTTCGGGTATTATTACATCAGAAGTCACTGACGGAAATATGGTTACTAAAACTATCGAGACCGAAGTCAAAGCCGATCATCTTACCTTAGTCGGCGGCAAATACAGCATGATCGATTCAGTTTTCGACGGCGTGACCTTTGCTGTCCATACCTTGAAACCCAACCGCTCTGCAGGCAAATATCTTTCTGCAATGGTTGATTACTACAAGCTATACACAAATATGTTCGGCAAATATCCTTTCAAGAATTTCAATTTAGTTGAGAATTTCTTCGCAACCGGCTTCGGTATGCCGGGCTACACATTGTTATCAGGCAGACTCTTGCAGATGCCCTGGGTCGTACTCTCACCGGGAGCATTGGCTCATGAATTTGTGCATAACTGGTGGGGCAACTCAGTCTTCGTGAACAATTCGACAGGCAATTGGTGCGAAGGACTTACAACATTCTCCTCCAATTATTATTACAATGTTCTGACAGGCAACAAAGACAAAGCACTCAAATGGAAGCAAAAAGCACTTCTCGCCGTCGAGAATTTGCCCGCTGATAAAAACTATCCTGTTTCAGAATTTGAATATCAACGAAATACCGACGACGCAGTGATAGGTTATTCCAAATCTGCAATGGTCTTCAATGAGATTTATAAATTAATGGGCAAAGAGCATTTCTTCGCCGCCCTGAAAACATTCGCCTCTAAGTACAAAGGTCGCCGCGCTTCTTGGATGAGCCTCAAGTATACATTCAATATGTACGCAAGAAAACACAAGCTTGATCTGCCTCTGATGCGAATTTTCAACCAATGGCTAAACACAAAAGAAATCCCGTTTATTAAACTGGAGAATGCTGAGTATACAGACGGCAAGCTGAATTTCTCAATTAGTCAAAGCCTCAAATATCAATTATCAATCCCTGTGCGAATGACTTTTGCCGATACAGTTATGTGGAATAATTTCGTTTTGGCTGACAGTGTCGCTGACTTCAGTTTCGACGCTCCCGGCAAACCTTTGTCAATTGAAATTGATCCCGAATACGGCACATTGCGCAGACTTAATTCATGGGAAAAACCATTCACAATGGGCAACACTCTGAACAGCAAACCAATAATTATTCTGCCTTCCAAATTATCTGCCGATTACGATAAAACAGTTCTCTTCGTCGAAAATTTGAAAGAAAACGGATATGATGTTGACTATAAATCTGCGGATATTCTCTCAGACAGCGATTGGAAAAACAGACCGATGATGCTCCTCGGCAATCCGGCAAACAATCCCTTGATGATGAAAATCAATTCAAAACTACCGAATGATATCAGATTGGCAGGCAAGAAATTAACGATTGAGGGCAAAAGCTACGACATCGACAAACACACTTTTTCTCTGAATTCCGCACATCCTGACAACCCGGAATTGCCGGCAACATTAATTGCTTTCGACAGCATCGATTCAGAAAAAAGCCTTAGCAGATTGTTCCATTATATGACCGCGTCCATACTTCTGATCGACAAAAAGAAAGGTCGCAGACCGTTGATTATGAAAGAACTGCTTCCGGAAACAACTCAAAACAACAGCATGAGATATGTCTTCCCGCAGAAATAATGTATCTTTTTACCGGTAGCTCTTCCTTCAAAGAAGGGCTGCCAAATTTCTAAAAAAATTTCCGTATTACTGAAACCCTGATGCGAAAGCGAATAATTATAATATTGCTGTCGGCCGTCCTGCTGACCATTTTGGTCTTTCTATACTTAAAAATAGAAAAGGACAGACCGTCTTTGCGCCTTGTCCACTACAGCCCCGAAATCTTCACGCCCGAATATTGCGACTCACTGACCAATGAATTCGAACGCAGAAACAATTGCCGCTTGGAAATAATTGAAATATCAGAATATAGAGACAAGCCGCTAATCGCGGAAATTGCCACTGTAAAACCGGTTCCGGATTTAATCCAAGTGTCGAGTGATATGATCCCGGATCTGGCCTCGAGAGGCATTGTTGCTTCGGGAAATTTTGATGCCAAAATATTTCTGAGAAATAAATATAAGCTCCTGTATATCAACAAGGACTTGCTCGATCGAGCAATGAGAAAGACTAAAGGGACGGATAAATCAAAAAAGAAAAAATCTCATTCCCCCTGCCCAAAAGATTGGGACGAATTGCTTCAAGCGGCCAAAATAATCAATAATTTGGATTCCGTTTACGGATTCGGCTGCGAAATTCACGATAATCGATTCTATACAGAAACCGCCTTGATGATACTCGCTTCGGCAGGAGGGACGATCTCTTAGTACAGCAACCGACTGAACGATTATTCAGAGACAACAGCGGCGATATTTGAATTGCTGAAAGAGCTTATAAATAATTCCAAAATTGAAACACGCACGCAGATTGAAAGAGACTTTGCCGACGGTAAAATAGGGATTTGCATTGCCGACATTTATTTCTCAAAACATCTCCGCAAAGTTTCCGCGGATTTCAATTATTCAGTATGTTCGATCCCGTCGTATAGAGGCAATAAAGGAAAAACAGTCCTTGAATCTGAATTCCTGAATATTTCGAATTTGTCCGAAAATCGCGATTATGCCGAGACGTTGTTAAATATCATCCGGCATGATTCTCTTGTCTCAATTTCCGCGTTTCACGGCAACTCCTTAGAGCCGGATTATTTATTCAAAGACTATTACGACGCGTCACAAATCGCCAAGTTCCCGGAACATAAATACAAAAACAAGATTATTCATGAATTCAAATCAGCAGTAACAAAAATAATTATTAAGAATTATCCGGCGGAAGATGTGCTAAAAGATACTCAGGAAAACATCTTTTATATCATCAAATCACGGAGAACTGCGGCAGAAACAAAAAAATCATTATTAGATTGATTATTTTTCTTTGTTATGCACTTAGTTTTGTCTATATTCGTTTTTAGTACAAACTAAAGAAACGCTTTAGGAATTTGAATCAAAAAAAGTACGGAATAAGAAGATGAGCTTGACAGACGCACCGGCAAATACGATACTAAAGATCAGCAGCATACATTCAGGCAGTGAAGTTCGAAAAAAACTACTTGCTCTCGGCTTGCATATCGATGACAATCTTATGAAAGTCGGCAGGACAAAATGGGGTCCCGTTTTAGTTAAAAATCTCTCGACAGATTCATCCAAACTTGCTCTCGGCAGAGGATTAGCCGAAAAAATTAACGTGGAATATGAAAACTGACAAACATCCGCTTCCTCGCGACTACAAACAAATAGCGCTTGTCGGAAGGCGGAGTTCGGGAAAAACCGCCCTTTTTGAAGTCATAGGCGATCTGAAAAAACAAGCCGGCGGACCCACCTACGAAGAGAAAACAGAAAAAGTTCTGTTCGGCAGCCACTATTGCCGACTCGTCGATCTGCCCGGTATAAATTCTCTCAATCCTTACGATCCCTCTGAACAACTCAGCTCCCGTTTTCTGAATGACAATAAAATCGACCTGATAATCATGGTCGCCGATTCGACTATGCCCGCCCGTAGTATGGAACTTGCTGTTGAAATCAGCGAAACGGGTATTCCCTTTGTTATCGCAATGAATATGTCGGATGAAGCCAACAAGCACGGCGTTAAAATTGATATACAAAAGCTCGAAGAAGAGTTCTCCGTCCCTGTTGTAGCGACAACTGCAGTTTACGGTAAAGGTGTCAAAGAGCTTACCGATAAATGTACTTATATGCTCAACTATCCCGAAAAATATAATCCCTCGAAGTTTAAATTCACCGGGCATATTGAAGAAGGCATTGAAAGACTCGAAAAAATAATTGAGGAATGTGATTCAGTTTTACCCTTTGCCCCGAGATATTACGCGCTCAAAGCAATTGAAAATCCTGATTTCGTCCCGGCTGAACTGATGAAAAAAATATCGTCGGATAGAGACATAATTGCCGATGAATTTACCGACGGACACAATACAGACGTTTTCGAAGTAATCTCCTATGAACGACATCATCTCGCGATGAAAACAGCTGAAGCGATTTCGGTCATGACTCATCGAGGGGAGAGGCCACTCAGTGATAAATTAGATGATTTTCTGATGCACCCCATACTCGGGCATCTGATTCTCGTCTTGTTTTTTGGACTATATTTCTTCTCAATCTTTGCGATAGGCGGATTCCTCGCAGACTATGTCGCCGCGCCGATTGAATCACTTGCAGATGTTTTCGCGCCTTTGAAGGAGAATTATTCTTTTCTCTGGTATTCGATTAACGGTGCGTACATGGGCTTTGCAGGTGTAGCAGGTATTGTTTTGCCTTATTTCCTCCCATTAGTTTTTCTTGCGACACTGTTCGAAGACAGCGGATATATAGCGAGAATCGCGTTTATGGTCGACGGAATAATGCACAAAATCGGACTTCACGGCAAATCCGTAATCCCGTTTATCATGGGCTTCGGCTGTACCGTTCCCGCAATTTACGCCACTCGACTTATTGACAACCGGCGCGATCGTATCGTGACGGCAGTCCTGCTGCCTTTCATCCCTTGTTCTGCTCGAATAGCAGTGATATTCGCCTTGACAGCCGCACTTGCCGGACCTCTCTGGGCAATAGTTATTTATGCCTTTGTATTGCTTGTTATCGCGATTACCGGCAAAATTCTGTCACGCATATTATCCGAACCTACCGGACTAATTCTTGAAATACCGGATTTGAAAAAACCCTCACTCAAAAATTCTTTCTCACGAACATGGTTCAAAATCAAAGACTTCGTTAAAGACGCGACTATCTTTTTGATAGGAGGGAGCATCGTCCTTGGTTGGATTGAATATTTCGATGCCGCGCACTATATCAACACCGTCATTTCGCCCCTGACGGAATACTTGCTCGAGCTTCCAAAAGAAGTCGGATCAACACTCGTATTCGGATTCTTCAGAAAAGAATTGATTATCGTCATGCTCAATCAAGCCCTCAACGTTGGCTCATTAGTTGATCTGCCGATGACTGTCGATCAGATAATTGTATTTATAATATTTGTGACCTTGTATTTCCCCTGTTTCACAACGTTCATCGTCCTGTGGAAGGAATTTGGGAAGAAAACAGTATTGCTGTCTTCATTCCTGAGCATTGTGATAGCCATTATTTCTGCTTATTTATTCAGACTATTCTTCAATTTCTTTTAGCAGAAAATCACAAAAACAATCTTAAATCAATATATTTTGGCTAAATCGCAGATTCATGAAAATAATATTTAGTTTTAAATAAAATTTTTCTTAGATTTACATTCAGGCATGATGAATGATTCTAGTCGCTGATAATTTGATATGAACTATCCGAGAGAAAAATATGTTAAGCAGATCGGTACAAGACTATTTGAAGACAATTTTCAAGCTTCAGGAGGGCGGAGCGGTGTCCACCACTGAAATCTCAAAAGAATTAAAAGTGTCCGGAGCCTCTGTGACAGGAATGCTAAAGCGTCTGTCTGCCATGGAACTCGTTGATTACAACTCATACAAGGGCGTTAAATTGACCGAGAAAGGCAAGGTTGTCTCTCTTGAGATCATCCGCCATCACCGATTGCTCGAGCTTTACTTAAAGGACCATCTGGAATTTTCTTTGGAGAAAGTTCACGAAGAAGCCTGCCGTCTGGAACATTATATCTCAGAAGAATTTGCAGATAAAATTGATGATATCATGGGGCATCCCCAATTCGATCCCCACGGTCATCCTATACCGACAAAAAGCGGTGTTCTGTCAGAATTCGAAGATAAACCTTTGAATGAAGTTGAAGTCGGCGCGAACATCCAAATCAAAAGACTTTCCGATACTGATTCCGAATTATTGGCATATCTCGAAGAAATGGGATTGATGCCCGGTGTTCAGCTGACAGTACTCGAAAAAGCTCCTTTCAACGGTCCGGTTACTGTAAAATTTGCCAACGAGGAAAAGATTATCGGAAACGAAATCGCTAAAAACATATTCGTAATAATGAACTGCGACGAAATACCTGAATAGATTGCTGTTTGTTTGGTTTATACTCAGATTATTTTTATGTTTGCACTCGCTTTTAAGCCAACATAGCTCAGCCGGTAGAGCAGCTCATTCGTAATGAGCAGGTCAGCAGTTCAAGTCTGCTTGTTGGCTCTGAAAAGATCAAGGACTTAGGTGCAACACAACCTAAGTCCTTTTTTTATTCTTAGCTCTGATTTTTATTAAAAAGTTATCGTTCTTTCTCAAAAATAGCGGGTATTTTTTCTTACGCCCTGAAAGGGCAGCTTAATTCAGCCCGGGGCATCGCCCCGGGTCGAGATAAAAGATGTCACGCGCCCTGAAAGGGCAGCTTAATTTTCGGTCGCTAATAATTTCAATTTGAGCTGCCCTTTCAGGGCGATAGGAGTTGTGTGGAATTGTACCCAAGGCGCTGCCTTGGGCTATATTAAGTTGGGCTTTCAGCCCGCGATTTTCTGTCCGGTTTCAAAATATATATGACATGATAAAGTCATTATATCAAATAACAAAGGAAAACAATGCTGACAAATTGGCTCAAATATCTATTTTATCATGGAATTGAGTTTGAAAAGGTAATTTTCAAAAAAAATAGTTCACCCTGGTTTACTAGTCTGTTATCAATATCTGCCGCATTATGGACATATCTTTTTGTAGGACTAATTAGATATTTTGAAAATGACCCCGAAGAATTAATGAAAATTATTCCACCATATCTCATTATGTCTTTTTCATTCATTATTCTTGTTGCTTTATACTTTCTTATTGCTACACCACTTAAGAGGCGGGAAGCAGTTCATAAATATTCAAAAGAATCAGCTAATCAAAGGATAGTGGGAATGTCTATATATATTGTATTTATGACCGCCTCCTTCCTATTATTCATCTTTGAAACATATACACTTTATGAGAAATTTAGATATCAATAGTAATTCATTATCTTAATAATAACGAGGTTGTTAATGATGATCAAAAATGTTTTTGAACGGTTATATTTCTACGGTATTATGTCCGTTGAGTATTTAACATCAAAATCAAATAATCCTGAAATTGGTTCTCTTATGAGTCTTTCTGGGGCATTTGCCCTCTATACGTTATGCCTTATTTGGTTGATGTTTGGAGAACAAATTTTTAATATCGAGTTGTTGGGTCATGGTCTGGCAATAATTATTATAATTACTGCCTTTATAATTTCCGTTGTAATTATGTCTAAAATATTTTATTACAAAGGTGCATATCTATTAATTATTAAAAAATACAGCAACATATCAAGAAGAGAAAAATATTTTGGATTTATTTTTTATTGGTCTTTTTTTATTTTGTCATTAATTTTATTTCTGGTTGTTTTATTTTCTTGAATCAAGTCGGATATACCATAATGCCTATAAGAAGCCAATTTTTAATTTACGCCATAATTTTCTAAAAACTCAAATCCTACCCTTTTGGAACAGTCCCCGGCTTGCCTTCCGTAGCGTTATGATAGAATCTCTGAGTAGGATAAGCAAAATCAATATTATCATATTTCGCGAATTCATTCAGCACACTTTCCCAGATTGTTTGTTCAGTCATCCTCCGCTGTTTCGCGTTGCAGAGATAACGCATCGTCAGCAAAACCCCGGAGTCTTTCACTGTAGTGTAAACAATCGGCGTCAAGGTATTGTAGAATATCATGTACTGCGACGCAGTTTGTTTGAGCTGTTCAGAGGCCTTGTCGGATAAATTCAGAGTATTCTGCTCGACCACAGTCGCCAGAATCTTTTTCGCGTTTTTCCAGTCACTTTCGAATGTCAGCAATACCGGAATTTCATCCCAAATATATTCAAAACCTGCGGTATAATTAGCCTGTTTTTGAGTAAAGACGGTTGCGTTCGGAACGTGAATAATTCTTCCCGTGCTCTGATCGGCGTCGACCCAATTGCCTACCTCAACCACAGAAAACTGGAATATACGGATATCAATCACATCACCGATCATTTCCTCAATCTGAATACGATCACCCACTTTGAACGGCTTTCGAATAATCAGGAACAGCCAACCTGAAAAATTGACAAACAAATCCTTGAGCGAAATAGCGATACCCGCCGACAGCAACCCTAAGTATGTGCCGAGGGAACCAATGCCCCCTATCCACACACTTATCAAGATCGTGAGAGTGAGGATACCGGCAAAATACTTTATATATTTATTCCATTGATATCTTGAGTTATAGGACTCAAAGCGATCAACGATTAATTTGGAAATCAACCGTTTAACAATCCAAGAGATTATCAAAACAACTAACGAAATAATTATTTTATACTGAACCTGCGCGCTGATGCCGAGGAATCCGTGAAGATAGTCCATCATATTCTGACCTCAAATTGCTCTTCGATATAATTTTGAATTATCGGTATATATTTTATATCCAAAGTGGAAATGCTTATATCGAACATAAAACTATTATCAGTTTCCGAAACCAATTGAATATTAGGCTTTTTAGTCACAGAGACATAAGGCGAGTTCAAAGAAATGGTTTTTAACAGATTCGCAGTAACACTCAAAGAATGTTTTTTGCCGGTGCTGACCTTCATGGTGTGACTTATTTTCGTAATCTCAACCGAGTTGAGTTGCACGATCGAACTGTCTGCTATTTTGCTGTACGGGATTCGGACAACAGCTCCTGTGTCAGTTTCAATCTCAAGAAAACGATAATCCGCCCGAGTAATTTTTCCTTTGTTTTCCCCGAATTGCATTAAATCTCCGAGTTTAAAACTGTCTTCAGTTTTCAAGATAATACCTGCAATCAGATCCGTTGCCAACACTCGCGCGAAAATAAGTACAAACACAACAATCACCAGTAACAATAATCCGGTATAGACCATATTCGCGCTAAACAAAGCGTTTGAGGCCCAAATAAAGAAAACAGCCCAAACAACTATTTCAATAATCGGGACAAGCCGTTTGACGATTTTTCTTATTCTGTTTTGCAAAGGCACAATGTTGATCAATTTTGTAGTAATCAATTGAGCTAAAAACAACAACGCCGCTAAAATAATAAATTCAAAAATGCCTGTATTCGAGAATGCGAAGTTCCAATTCATTATATCACTCCCATCAAATTTAATTTGTATTCAATATGAGCTTGAAGATAAGAACTAATCTTCAT
>JAQIDA010000314.1 GCA_027858275.1 Candidatus Kapaibacterium sp.
AGCGCTTCTGTTACTGTTTTAGCACGGATAATCAGGGCTACTCTCTTGGAAAGAAAGCACTTAATAGATATTCTGAAGTCACGCAAAATTATGCGGAATAGACCGGAGGATGAAAAGTGGCAACTCGCTTTATTTTAACCGGACAGTAGTGAAAAAATATATCTGACGCAAAGGCCCTTCCGGCTGATACTCCGCGAATAAAACACGATACTTCAATATTTGAAGTATTGACAGTATTGAAACAATTTGAAAAAGACAGAATAATCGTCAACGATAAAGATAAGCAAATATGCGGGACATTGGGATTTCAAGAAATCGCTATGATGTATTCAGGTTTACCGACCGGTATACTCTATGATATCCGGACAGGAGACACTATCGGGAACATTGTCAAATCTTTGGATCAAGTGCCTGAAATGGTTGCCAATATGACTCGACAGGGAGTGAAACCTAACGTGCTGCGCGAAACCCTGGGCAAAATATATGAATCAACTGTTAAGAAAATAATCAGCCTGACTTTGCTAGAGCTTGATATGCCGGACGTCAAATTTGCTTTTATGTCTCTGGGCAGTACGGCCCGGCACGAAATGACTCTGTTCTCCGATCAGGACAATGCTCTGATAATTGAGGATCTGCCGGAAGATGACGTTCAGAAAGTGCGCCTGCAATTATTGAAATTTACTGATATGGTCTGTGCTAAACTTAACGACGGAGGTTACCCATATTGTCCGGGCGGAATTATGTCATCGAATCCGAAATGGTGTCTGACACAGACGGAATGGAAAAAACGCTTCTCTGTTTGGATAAGTAAAGCCTCTCCCCAATCAATTCTCGATATTCATGTGTTTTTCGATATTGAACTTTCCTACGGAGATAAATCACTCGTTACGGACTTAAAAGAGTTTATTAATCTGATGATCAAAAACAATCCGGGTTTTCTTGTGCATTTTGCCAAAAATCTGCTTGGATATAAAGACCCGATTGGACTTCTCGGCAATATACGTTCCGAAACGAAGGACGGTGTCAAGAGTATCAACATCAAAGAAAGTTTGATGCCGATTGTAAATTTCGCTCGAATTTATTCCTTGAGATACAATGTCAGCCAAGCCGGCACTAAGCAGCGTTTGTCAATACTCAAAGATACCGGAGTACTGTCTGAAGGCTCATACAACGAGTTGATGTATATTTTCAATCACCTCTGGCATCTCAGATTTTATAATCAAGTTTTCGCCCACCAAGGTCTCCGCAAAGTCAACGACGAGTTTGAGCTAAACGGCCTGACTGATATTGAAAGACAGAATCTCCGGAATGTTCTCGCCGGCATATCTAAGTTTCAAGCAAAAATCAATTATGATTTCTTGGGCGGCGTTTCGAATATGTAATGAATCTCTTTAAAAATTAGTTACTAAATAACTGGCTTGTGCCGGTATTCATAAAAGTATGTGCTATCCTCATTATGAGGTTCAATCAAGACTAAATAATTGTCTTATCATTCATCTGACAGAATACAATACAATTGATGTTGTTTTTTAGAGCCGGATGAGCGACAAATAACATCGTTTTGCGCCGGGCGAGCACACAGACATCGCCCCTACAGGATTTAAGCTTTAACGATATTGATTACAACTTCGGCTAACTCTTCAGCTTCTTTTTTTGACGGAGCTTCGGCGATTATTCTTACTATCGGCTCCGTGTTCGAGGCGCGGAGCTGCACCCAGCTTTTTTCAAAATCAATTTTGATGCCGTCGTCGCGTGTGGCTTTTCCGTTCGGGAATGCTTCAATAACTTGGTCGATCAATTTGTCGAGCTTGCCGCTGAATGGTTGTTTCAATTTGAGCATTGCGTATTTCGGAAGATCGGCGCAGATTTTGGACAGAGAGCTGCCTCTTTGTGCAAGCAAGTGCAAAATCAGGGCGCAGCCTACGAGAGAATCTCGTCCGTAATGACAAGCAGGCAGGATCACTCCGCCGCTGCCTTCACCGCCGACGAGGGCGTTGACTTCTTTCATTTTTCGAACTACATTGATCTCACCCACGGCAGAACGTTTGACTACAGCTCCGTATTTCGCGGCAACATCTTCCACTGTGCGAGTAGTTGAATAATTGACAGTAACAACTGCGTCATACTTGCCGAGCACGTCTTTCGAAGACAATGCAGATTCGGCTGCCAGTGTGATTGTCAGCTCTTCACCGATCGGATCGCCGTTTTCATCAATCAGGACAAGTCTGTCAGCGTCGGGATCGACTACTATTCCAAGATCAGCTTTGTGTTCTTTTACTGATGCCGCGAGTTCTGTCAGATATATAGGCAGAGGTTCGGGTGTATGCGGAAAAACACCTGAGGCATCGCAGAATAGTTCGACGACTTCGCAGCCGAGTTTTCTCAACAGGGTCGGAACGACAATTGAGCCGGATGCGTTAACGGCATCGACTACAATTTTTAATTTTCTGTCTTTCAGCTTGGCAATAGTGTCGGATTCGGAGAAAATAGGCGAACTGATAATAGCTTCAATGTGCTGATTTCCCGCGTCCGGCATTTCAATGATTTCGGCAAGCTTTTGTTCGGATATATATTTAAAATCTTTATTGTCGGTATGACTCCACAATTTGGCATTGCCTTCTGCATCGAGAAAAACTCCGTCGGAATCGATAAATTTCAAGCCGTTCCATTCGGAGGGATTGTGAGAGGCCGTAATAATAATTCCGCCGACGGCGTTCGGATCGTGTTCCGTTATCATCTGCACTGTAGGTGTCGGCACCACTCCGGTCATCACAACTTTGCGACCGCAAGCGGCGAGAGTTCCTGCTACCACACTCTGAATCCATTGATAGGACGGACGTCCGTCACTGCCGACTATAATGTCGCCAATGGGCAAAGAAGCAGAGAATCCCGCGACATATTCCGCGACGATTGTCGGCGTTAAATCATCGCCTAATGTGGCGCGCAATCCCGATATTGATCTGATGAAAGCCATTGAAACTCCGTATATTGCAATTTTCTTTTTCTAATCTGATATTATCATTATGATAATTTTCAAATATAATGATTTTCAATCAGTCTTGATTACTATTGATATAATTTTATTGTGACTAAACAACCGGAATCGGAATGATAAAGCTTTTGAAAAACCCATATTTTATATTTATAATTAGATTTATACTCGGCGCGGTTTTTATTCTCGCGTCGGTTTCGAAAATTGCCAACCCCAATGCGTTTGCAGGGGAGATAGAAAACTATAATATATTGCCTCAATTGTTGATAAATCCAATGGCAATGGCTATTCCGTGGATAGAACTTATTGTCGGTATATTTCTTGTTGCGGGCATTCGCCAACGCAGTTCCGCGGCTGTCAGCGCGATATTATATTTTGTCTTTATCGTTGCTATAGCCGGCGCCTTGATACAGGGATTAGATATTAATTGCGGTTGCCATACAAAAGTATTATCCGATGAAGCAGGCATCCAAAAATTCTTCGAGAATATAGGAATGTTGATTTTATCAGCTATAGTTTTTCTGTATCCTTCTCGGAAATTATCATTGGAAAACATAATTATTCGTGATGCTGAACTTGAATATGATGAATAATTGAGACTTAATATGCCCTTGTTGAAAACTATGATCCAAACTCTGACCGCAGGCTTCAGTGAGGTCCTTTCGCCGAGGCATTGCATTGTATGCGAGGAGTCTGTCAGCGACGACGACAGGAAATTTGAATTTATTTGCGACCGATGTTTCAATTCAATTCCTTATGCGGAATCCCCCGATATTTTACTGAACAACATTCTGGAAAATTATTCCGGCGATGAGCTTTGTATCAATAATGCTTATGCTTTGTTGCGTCTGAAAGATAATGACGATTGGATGCGGCTGATTTACGGTTTGAAATATAGAGGCTATTCAAGAATCGGTTATGAATTCGGGAAGGAGCTCGGACGGATTATTCAATCTTACGGACATCCGGAATATGCCGGGATTGTGCCGATCCCCGTGCATAAGGCGAGATTGCGCGAACGAGGTTTCAATCAATCGCTCTATATAGCCCAAGGGGTCAGCGAAATACTATCTGTTCCCGTAGCAGATGACATTATTGAAAGAGCGGTCTACACGCAGACTCAAACGGTACTGTCCGCCGAAGAAAGAAAAATCAATGTCGAAGGTGCTTTCCGGATGACTGCCCCGAACTCAGTAGTTGAAGGCAAAATTTATTTGATTGTCGATGATGTGATCACAACGGGTTCTAAAATGAATAGCTGAGCTTTA
>JAQIDA010000334.1 GCA_027858275.1 Candidatus Kapaibacterium sp.
GGATTGAGAATAAATCCCGGTTTGCTTTCCGATCTAAGTCTATCAAACACCGTGCCGTTAAATCCGGAACTTCGCTTAAGCATCAGTATTGTTTCCAAAAGAACACAGTACAAATATAATAAATATTATCAATAATCAAACAGATATTTTATATAAGGGGAATTTCCAATATTCTCGAAGACTCCCTACAGGACTGAATTGTTTTTGCGTGCATTTCATAAAGCATTGAATTTAATAAGAGTATCGACTTCCGGACTCGGGGCAGCGGCTTTGATTATCATTTGAATAGATTATACAATTTTATCTGATTCAGCTTTCCCGGGGTACATATCCAAACAAATTCTTTCGTATCTCAGTGAAAGTTTGTAATATTCACAAGACTTATTGCGAGTATTTTTTTTCTCAAAAATATATCATTAAGAATTAACAACTATCTATTATGCACAAGCTCCTTACATTCATTTTAATATCAACAATACTTCTTACTGCAACATCTTGTTCGGATGACAACGATGTTACGAGAAATATTAACCCTCCGACAGGCACAGAATCCGTCGGGAAATATTATCCGCTTGCTGTAGGGAATTGGTGGCGGTACGAGCTGACCGTCAACGGGGAAAAGAATACTTATACTTCGCGAATCCTGCGAAAAGAGCTTGTCAACGGCGTTGACCGATTTGTTTTCAGACTGCGTGACAACGACCGAGACTCTCTGCATTTCCATTATGACGGAGGCAATTTGATCGATCTGAGAAAAGGAATTTTCCTGAAAGATTCGCTGACTGTCGCTGACAAATGGATTGAAGAAATTGTGCATGATGACAACTATTCATCTACCTACACATATACGGTCACGGACTTTTTCGACACATTCAAAGTGGAAAAGAAGATCTATTATAATGTTGTTTTGGTCAAATCAGAAACTCGTTCGCTTATAAACGACCGACTGACGGAATATTATTATCTCTCATACTTTGCCGAAGGAATCGGCGCAATCTACGAAGAAGCTCCCGAGTCAAACGCCGCGGCAGCCTTGAAGGATTTCCGTGTGAATTGAATTTATCCGGCTCTCCTCCTGTCTTAGGAGGAGTACCCGAAGGGGGAGGTGGTTCTTCTCTTCGTCTTTCGTGCCTGTGTTGCGTACCAAGACGCCCAAATAGGGCGTCTCTACGGCAATTCGGTGACGAAATAAAATTTTCTTATCAACTTCATCATCCGGATCATCTTCATCTGCGGTTCAGACAATCAATAAATACATCCCCGCGCCGAAATTTCAATCACATCAACGATCTCTTCGCCGTCAACTATATAGGCATAATCAAAATTATTCACAGTTGTACAGGCATGATTAGGGATGATTCTGATCTTTTCTCCAACGGTGAAAATGATTTCTTCATCGTGCAGAACGATTCCGTGTTCTTCCGATAATTTGCTCAAATGAGTATCTTTGTCTAGGATGAAGCCGTGACCTTTCACATTTTCATTGCCGTGTCCGCCCTTGTCGGAGCTGAGCGTTTTGCTGCCCGAATCTAATATCGCGCGATCAGTCGTCGGAGTGCTTATCACAGTTGCCAGAACCGACAGCGCGCAGCGTTCAAGCGGGACTGTGCCGAGAGCTACTTGGATCATATCATTAAATATATAATTGCCCGAACGCACTCCCGTAACTCCGTCTACCGTTGAGCAATACTTCGCAGTCGGATTCGAGCCCGGAACAATCTCTTCAATATTCACACCTTCTTTTCGCAATCTCTCGCCGAGATCGACCATAAAACGTCCTTCCGCCAGACCGATTTCTTCTGTTTGTTCCGGGCTTTCGGATGAATAAGCATGACCTGCGTGTGTCGTTATTCCTTTGAAATTCAGACCCTGCATTGCTCCGGCATTCTTCGCCAATCTAAGAATCGAATCAAATTCACTTAAACCGCAACGACCGTAGCCGCAATCGACAAGCATCAAAACATCAACTTCTCTGCCGGCCTCGGCGAACACATCGGACAAAGCGCGTGCGGACTCAAAAGAATCTATGCAGCAAGTCAGGCGATCGACTGATTCAGAGATTTTAAGCAGGCGTTCGATTTTCTCCCGGCCGATGAGTATATTCGGAATCTGTATGTCTCGAAATCCGGCATCAGCGAAAATCTCCGCTTCAGAACTCTTTGCGCAAGCAATACCGACAGCACCGGCATCAATTTGCATTTGAGCTAAACGCACAGATTTATGAGTTTTAATATGCGGTCGCAGATTGACATTATACTCATCAATATGCGTCTGCATTTCGGAAATATTCTGTTCCAAAACGGATTTTTCAATTAACAACGCCGGTGTTTCAATATCTTTAAAATCTGTATACATTTCAGTCTTTCGATCATTGTATTATTCATTCCTCGTGTACAGACGCCCAATTTGGGCGTCTCATGTATCACATGCTCGCGGGACTTTAAGTATGACGTGCTGAGACGCCCAAGTTGGTCGTCTCTACAAAATCTTACTCTCCTACCTTTCCAAGGAGGAGTACCCGAAGGGGGAGGTGGTTCTTGGTTTCATCTTTGAGTCTCGTCAGATGAGACTGTATCATAAGTGATAAATTCGGTTAATTGTAGGGGCAAAAAATCTTTCGCCCTCTTCCCGGAACACAAAAAACCAAACAAATAAAATATCTCGAAAAAATAAATGGAAAAATACTATCTGAGTGTTCTGAAGCAGAAAACAATTACGTTTTAATTTTAAAGAAAGTCACTCATGGAATTATTATCAGGAAAAACCGCATTAATCACCGGCGCAAGTCGCGGTATCGGTGCTGCAACCGCGCAAATGCTTGCTGCTCACGGAGCTGCTGTTATAGTTAATTACATGAACAGCAAACAAGCAGCGGATCAGATTGTCAAAGATATCGAAGTCAAAGGCGGAAAGGCTTTTGCTGTTCAGGCAGACGTTTCTGACCCCGCTCAAATCAAACAAATGGTTGCGAAAGCCAATGAAAAATATGGGCAAATTAATATTATGGTGTTGAACGCCGGTTTCTCTTTTCCCGTGATGCCCTTCCTCCAATATCCCTGGGAAGCCTTTGAAACCAAACTCACAAATGAGTTGAAATCAGCTTTCCATTGCTGCAAGGAAGTGGTTCCGGGAATGATTGAAAGAAAATCAGGACATATAATCGCAGTCTCAAGCGGGTTGTCTCGCCAACCGGGATTTGGATTTTGCGCTCACAGCACAGCCAAATCTGGCTTAGATGCTTTTGCGAAATCATTAGCTTTGGAGCTTGGCCCCGACGGAATCAGAGTCAATGTGATAGCCCCGGGACTTACCGATACGGATGCCACATCAAACCTCCCGGCGGATATTAAAAACATGATCGCCAATCACACGCCGCTCAAAAGATATGCTGTTCCGGAGGATATAGCAGGAGCGATATTGATGTTAGCCGCCGATCAATCAAAATTTATAACCGGAGCGTACATCCCGGTAAGCGGCGGTATCCAGATTATTTAGATTTTAACTAAACGAAACATAAATTAGGCTTGATAATTTGATATGAATGTTGTACTTGTTTCATTCATACAGTTATCAAGCCTATTTCTACTATCTTATCAACTGCATCTGCCCGCTTTCAACATTCTCTCCGGATTTCACAGTATAATAATAAGCTCCCGAAGGTAGTGTCTCAGCGTCAAATCGTGCGGATTGTTTTCCGCTGTTCTTCAATCCTTCATCAATAGCAGAAACTAATTGTCCGCTTGAGTTATATATATTGATTGTAACACTTGCTGCTTTCTCAAGGCTATATTCAATTGTTATCGATTGAGAGAACGGGTTTGGGTATGTTGATGAATTGTTTTTGATTGTGTTTTCTTCAACGGCGTCTGTTTTTGTGATTGAGAAGAAAGAGTCGGAAATATCGATTGTACCGGTGTTCCATATTCTGATGGTTCCGTCTAGGCTACCGCTCGCTAGTTTCTTGCCGCCCGGGCTGTAACATACACTCATAACACTTCCGTTATGCCCGGAAAGTGTTCTTATTTCCGCACTTGTTTTAATATCCCATATCTTTATCAGATCGTTCAAGCCGCTACTTGCTATACTCTTCCCGTCAGGGCTGCAACAGATGCTGTTAACTCTGTCCTTATGACCTGTAATCGTTCTTATTGCCATTCCTGTTTGTACGTCCCATATTTTTATGGTTGAGTCATTACTTCCGCTTGCGAGTAATTTTCCGTTAGGGCTGTAACTTACACTGTTTATTGATCCTTTGTGTCCTGAGAGTGTTCTTATTTCCTCTCCCGTTTGAGCATCCCATATTTTGATGGTTGGATCCATGCCTATGCCTCCGGCGGCAATTTTACTGCCGTTGGGACTATAACTAACACTATTTACTTCACGAGTACTCCCTGCGAGAGTCATTATTTCCGCTCCTGTATCGGCATCCCATATCCTGACAGTTTTGTCTCTACTCCCGCTTGTAACCCTTTTGCCGTCAGGACTGAATTGAACAGTAGTAACACTATTAGTATGACCTGAGAGCAAAAGTATTCTTGATCCACTGTCGACATCCCTAATTAATAAAGAATATCTACTTCCAATGGCTATTTTGCTGCCGTCCGGACTAAACTTCACACTCTGAATGCTATTATCTAGGTAGCCTTGGATAGTTTTTATTTCAGAACCCGTAATTGGATCCCATATTTTTATTTTCCCGTAGTCACTCCCACTTGCTATTTTAAGCCCGTCAGGGCTGTAATTTACACAACTAATCGAATTACTATGGCCTTCGAGAGTTCTTGTTTCCTCTTCATTTTCTACGCTCCATATCTTGATTGTTCCGTCTAAACTACCACTGACAATTTTACTGCCATCAGGACTGTAATTTAATCCCCAAATATAACTCCAATGTCCTTTGAACTCTTTTATTTCCGCTCCGGTTTCGGCATCCCATATTTTAATTGTATGTGTTTCATCAGCGCCGGCGATTCTCTTGCCGTCCGGGCTATATGTAATTTTTGCAATGATGCCTGAGTTTAAGTTGACAGTTCTTATTTCCGCACCCGTTTGAGCATCCCATATCTTGATTGTCTTGTCAAAACTACCGCTTGCGATTCTACTACCGTCAGGGCTGTAATTGATACTCCAGACTATATTTGTATGACCAACAAGAGTGAAAACTTCCGCTCCGGAATATGCATCCCATATCTTAATTGTCTCGTCATCACTAGCACTTGCGATTCTGCTGCCGTCAGGGCTGTAACATACATCATAAACAGACGCCGTGTGCCCTGATAATGTTCTGATTTCCTCTCCTGAATTTGCGTCCCATATTTTGATAGTATTGTCATAACTGCAACTAACGATTCTGCTGCCGTCAGGACTATAATCAACACTCGCAACATAATCAGCATGTCCGTACATTGTTCTTTTCACCTCACCTGTTTTAGAATCCCATATCTTGATTGTCTTGTCAGAACCTGCGCTTACTATACTGTTTCCGTCAGGACTATAGGTGATACTATAAACAAATCCGGTTTGTTCCCTAATAGATAGAATTGTATCTCCTGAGGCGACATCCCATATAAATATTCCGCCGCTGCCGCATGAAGCGAGCTTTGTACCATCCGGACTGTAGATAACTCGGTAAGCGAGTCCATAGCCAAGTATCATCACATCTTCAGCCGTTGAGTCATTCATCGAAGCCTTAATCAGGCATGAATCACTCAAAGAATTCGGAATATCTATCCATTCATGTTCATAGCCGGTGGCTTTGTCCGTGATTGTCATCCAATCGTGACCGCCGTCTGTGCTATACTCTAGAGTGACTTCATCTTCAGCGGCACAGCCTTCCCAAGTGATTGTTTTATCCGTACCCACTCCGAATGCCTCACCACCATTTGGATGAGTCAATGTCAAACCCTCAGAAAAGTTCTCTGTGGCAGATGCAACAAACAGCAAAACAAATAGTAAAAGAAGCTTATTCATAATAATTCCTAACCCAAAGTTGAAAGTAAATTCTTAATAAAAACGAACTGTATGATCACAATCAAATACAGCGAATTATTACTCTTATAGAAGAGACAATCGAAAATTACTTTTGGGTACATCGAATCAACTTATTCACACAAAATTCAAAATATATAGAAACTTGAATGAATCTCTCTTCGATCAATCTACAAACAACTCTGCAATTTGCACTGCATTAGTCGCTGCGCCCTTGCGGACATTATCAGCACAAATCCATAGATACAGACCGTTTTCCGCTGTGTCATCCTGCCTGATTCTGCCGATATATACGGGGTCTTGACCGGCGCAAGCCGCTACTGTCGGATATTTTTGATTCATCGGATCGTCGATGACGATAATATCATCTCGTCCGGAGAACAGTTCTCTGACTGCTTGGGGAGTGATCGGTTTTTCTGTCTCAATATTCAGCGATTCTCCGTGACCGCCGACTATAGGGAGTCTCACGCAGGTTACGGCAACGGGCAGATTAGGCAGATTGAGAATCTTGCGAGTTTCGTTTTGCATCTTAATTTCTTCTTCGCTGAAGCCTGCCGGGTCGCTGATATCGTGGAATAATGTATTGAAAGCAATCGGGAGTTCTTCCGCTGCGACTCCGCCTATCCCCTGCTCAAGCTCACGATTCAATTTATCGATGCCTTTTTGTCCCGCGCCTGTGATAGATTGATATGTTGATACTATCACACGTTTCAGACCGAAAGCGTCATGAATCGGCTTGAGCGCGACAAGCATTTGGATTGTTGAGCAATTCGGGTTTGCGATAATCCCTTTATAGTCTTTGATCGTTTCGCCGTTAACTTCAGGAACAATCAACGGTTTTGTCGGGTCAGTTCTCCATGCGCTGCTGTTGTCTATTACGATACAGCCTGCTTTTTCGGCAATCGGGGCGTATTTCAGACTGACTGTCTTGCCTGCTGAGAACAGGGCTATATCCACATCGGCGAAGGAGTCTTCGCGCAACTCTTCGACCATATATTCCTTGCCGCAAAATTCGGCTTTAATACCGACAGATGTTGCCGATGCCAGCAATTTCAATCTTCCGACCGGAAAATTTCGTTCTTCCAATACTGTCAACATAGTTCTGCCGACCAGTCCGGTGGCACCTACTATAGCTATAGATAAATTCATTTTATTCATTGTTCTGATGTCTTTATTAATCTTGATATTCAACAGTTTTTCTGGCTGCCGGAGTTGTAAAATTTTCAATTTTTACGGCTCTGCCGCTTTCTGTATCCACTCCGACGCAGACTCCGCAAACACGAGGATCTTTGCCGGCGGATTCGTATTTATGCGCTGTTTGCAGGGTGAATCTTTTTATAGCCACTTCTTTTTTCAGTCCGAGAACGGAGTTATAAGCGCCGCACATTCCTACATCCGTTATAAACGCCGTTCCTCTCGGCAAAATACAAGCATCCGCCGTCTGGACATGCGTATGAGTGCCGACCAGTGCACTGACCTGTCCGTCGAGATACCAGCCCAAAGCGGATTTTTCGGCAGTAGCTTCAGCGTGGAAGTCTATAAAAACGATATTTGTTTCTGCTTTGACAATCTCAAGAACTTCATCCGCGCCTTTGAACGGGCAATCTATAGATTGCATATATGTCCTGCCTTGCAAATTGATGACGCCGACTTTTTGCCCGGATTCCAATGTATGGAAAGCGTAGCCCATCCCCTGATTTTCACGAGGATAATTATAAGGACGAATCACCTGTTGGTTTTTCTCGAGCAAAGGTCTCGACAGCCAATTTTCCCAAATATGATTTCCGGAAGTAATAACATGCGCGCCCGCGGCGAACAGTTTTTCGGCTTGTCTCTCGTTCAACCCCTTGCCCTGATAGGCATTTTCACCGTTTATTACAACGCAGTCAGCATTATAGCATTCTATTAAAACCGGTAATTTCTCACAAGCAATCTTCATTCCCGCGTCCCCGACAATATCGCCGAGAAACAATATGTTTATATTTTCCGCCACAATTTCATTCCTTTTAATCAATAATAAACAAACAACTCAAATCAGGATACAAACACAAAACGCAAATTAAGAAAAATTCCGGATTGATATATCCTATTATTTATAGTATATTTGGGATAATGGGAATTGGCTTTAGGAATTCGCTCATTGAATCCATAAATATCAGCATAGTTTATGATGATATTGTACATTATGTTTACTTTGCCTTATGCCCGGCTCTGAAGATATTCCCAATTTCTTCTCGGAATAAATCGACAATCGAAGAATGAGAAAGAATTGTATTAATGAAATATGTCGTTATTGGTCTTTTCGCTTTGTTTTTATTAGTATGGTATTCAATTCCAAGCCTACTTTCTTATTTGCTGTATCGTTGGCTAAAGAAGAAAGGATATAAAAAACTCGGACAGAGTATAATCATTGTGGTTACAATATCGATGATTTATCTCGTATATACTGCGTTTTATCCGACAGACGGATTCTACGAAGACGAATTTGAACGAATAACAAAGTTAGAATTTCCTGAAAGCGGCGAGATATTGACCAAATATGCTTCTTATCCTGATTTGCACGGGGATTATTTCTCTAATGCCGTTTTTCGGGTTGATTCAAATGATTTTAATGAAATTCTGACAAAGATTGAGTCAAATGTAAATTTTGAAAGATTTACTCCAACACCAGTAGGTTTGATATATAAACAGGATAAACCTGAATTGAAAAATAACATAGTATTTACACACAGTTTTCTAATAAACTCTGACAGAAGCGACATTCGATTTTTCATTAGTTTTGATAAACAGAATAAACTTATAGAATTTAACAGAAGTAGTTGGTAAATTAGGGAAATGTTAGCCGTAAAAACAAAGAGAAAAACCATGAAAATATACACAAAAACAGGCGACAAAGGCAAAACCGCGCTTTTCGGAGGCAAACGAGTTTCGAAAGCTTCTGTCAGAGTGGACTCTTACGGCACTATAGATGAACTGAATTCTCATATCGGGCTTGTGATTGCGCATGAGTTGTCGGAAGATGTACGCGGGGATCTCACAAAGTTGAGTTCGCTCTTGTTCAATCTCGGTGCCGATCTGGCGACTCCGCACGATCCTCCGCCAAAGAATCCCGCTGTGCGGATGCAGGAGGAGCATATCACTTGGCTGGAGCAATTGATAGATAAGTATTATGAGAATCTGCCTCAAGAAACATTTTTCACATTGCCGGGCGGATGTGTCGCCGCTGCTAATTTGCATATAGCCCGAACAATTTGCCGCAGAGCCGAAAGAATAATAACAGAGTTGGCGGCAACTGAAGAAATCAATAATCAAGCGGTTATTTTTGTCAACAGATTGTCGGATTATCTCTTTTGCGCCGCGAAAAAAGTAAATGCGGACAGCGGAGCGAAAGAATTACCTTGGAATAAGGATTTGTAAGAGAAGAACCAACCTCTTGCCCCCCTCCTTTTCAAGGCGGGGGGATAAAATATTTGGGTTGTAGAGACGCCCAATTTGGGCGTCTTGGCACGAAAAAGAAAAGAACCACCCGCCCTTCGGGCACCCCTCCTTGAAGAAGGAAGGGGAGTTTTAAGAGCAGAACAAGGGAGCATGCTCCCTTGCTCAAACAAAAAATAGATTCTTGTTCCCCAGCCTGCTAAGGAGGGGGTTAGGGGGTGGTTTAGCACGTTTCTGCATCAATCATCACTCAAATCTAAATATTTCGAGCGCCGGTTCGTGATAGTCTATGATTACTTATTAAATTGAAAAAAATGATCTCGGGAAAGAAAACTAATATCTAATGATGAATTCAGTCGATAATTTTGAGCGACAATACAAGTCAATCGCTAAGAACAAAAAGGCCTACCATGATTACTTAATCATGCAAAAAATTGAGGCGGGAATTGTGCTGCAGGGTACGGAAGTGAAATCTCTGCGCGCCGGCAAGTGTTCTATGACTGATTCTTACGCTCATTTTCCGAATAAATATAATGATGAGTTCTTTCTGATGAATCTGCATATTACGCCTTATGAACACGGCAACAGGGAAAATCATGAGTCCAAACGTATGAGGAAATTGCTCGTCAATCGCAAAGAAGCCGCGAAACTTCGCACGGCGATTCAAGAAAAAGGTCATACAATTATTCCTCTCGCGCTCTTCTTTTCGGGTGCATTCGTAAAAGTTGAACTCGGTGTAGCGCGCGCTAAGAAGAAATATGACAAACGTGAATCGAATAAAAAGCGTGATGTTGATCGTGAATTGAGAAGGAAGTATAGATAGGAAAAAAAACATTGTGTTACGCCGGGCGAGCACACAGGCATCGCCCCTACAACAAAAACAAGACAACAAATAATTATTAAAATATATCGAAAAAATCAAACATGTTTCCGACACTTAATGAACAAATGGATATTTTTCGCTCCGGCGCGGTTGATTTGCTGCCTGAAGACGAACTCGTAAAAAAAATTGAAAAATCGGTAAAAACCGGTAAGCAAATGATTGTTAAATTGGGCTGCGATCCCAGTCGCCCGGATTTGCATATCGGTCATGCGGTAGTACTCAGCAAGATGAGAGCTTTGCAGGATTTGGGACATAAAGCTGTGTTAATTATCGGTGATTTCACGGCTATGATCGGCGATCCTACAGGTAAATCTAAGACTCGCCCGCAACTTACTCTTGAGGACACTCGCGTGAACGGTCAGACGTATCTCGATCAGGCAACTCAGATTTTGACTGCGGACAGACTCGAAGTGAGATATAATTCCGAGTGGCTGTCGAAAATGGACTTTAACGATGTGATTCGTCTCGCAGCTAATTATACCGTCGCTCAGTTGCTTGAGCGTGACGATTTCAATAAGCGCTTTAAATCAGGTACTCCTATCAGCGTTCACGAATTGCTCTATCCTCTGGCTCAGGCGATGGATTCTGTCGCGATTGAATCGGATATCGAACTGGGAGGAACGGATCAGAAATTCAATCTGCTCGTAGGTCGCGATATTCAACGCGCTAACAACGTTGAACCTCAGTGCATACTGACGATGCCGATCCTTGAAGGAACTGACGGCAAGGAAAAAATGAGCAAATCGCTCGATAATTATATTGCTTTCACTGACGTGCCTCGCGAAATGTTCGGCAAAGTTATGTCCATTCCGGATGAGCTGACTGTCAGATATTTCAGATATGCCTCTTCGGCAACTGAAGAAGAAATAAAAGTTATGGACGAAGGATTGAAAAACGAAACTGTTCATCCTCGCAACGCCAAAGTCCAAGTCGCCATGCGAATCGTAGATAAATATCACGGTGCCGGCGCGGGTCAAACGGCATTCGAGGAATTTGAAAGAATGTTTGTCAAAAAAGACGTTCCCGATGATATTGAAGAGCTCACAATCGAAGGTGATGCAGAACAGCAACTCTTAAATGTAATCGCTTCAACCAAAATGGTCGGCTCCAAAAAAGACGGTTCTCGAATGATTCAACAAGGTGCTGTGTCGGTTGATGGTGAAAAAGTCACAGACTTCAAAGCTACTGTTGATTTCTCAGAACAAAGATTGATAAAAGTCGGAAAGAGAAAATTTTTGAAAGTTAAAGTAGGATAGAGAGAACGTTTCGTTAAATACTATCCAAACAAAAAATCCGCTGCCGATATTAAATCGACAACGGATTTTTATTAGGAAATCTGTCTTACCACTTGGATTTATCGGCAAGATATTCGTGAATAGCTGCCGCGGCTGTTCTGCCTGCACCCATTGCGAGAATAACTGTTGCTCCGCCTGTGACGATGTCACCGCCGGCGAATACGCCTTTTTTGTTAGTCTTCATATTTGTTTCGTCAACGAGGATATTGCCCCATTTGTTGACTTTCAAATCAGGAGTTGTGCGGCTGATAATCGGATTGGATCCGTTGCCGATAGCAATTACGGCTACATCCAAATCGATTTTTTCAATATCGCCTTTAATAGGTACCGGACGACGTCTGCCGGAATCATCCGGTTCGCCGAGTTCCATTTTCTGAAGATTCATTGATCTCAAAGTACCTGTTTCGTCACCTAAGAATTCCAGCGGTGAAGCAAGCAACATAAAGTCAACGCCTTCTTCTTTGGCATGTTTGATTTCTTCAACGCGAGCGGGCATTTCCGCTTCTGTACGACGATAGCAAATCATCGCGCGTTTGGCGCCGAGTCTGAGAGCTATTCTCACGGCATCCATAGCAGTATTACCGCCGCCGAAGACTGCTACAACTTTGTCCTTGACTTCATACATAGGAGTATCGCTGTTCGGGAAGTCCCATGCTTTCATCAAATTGACACGAGTCAGATAATCGTTTGCAGCGTATACACCGTTTAGTTCTTCGCCGGGTATATTCATAAAGTAAGGCAGGCCTGCGCCGACACCGAGGAATACTGCATCATAATCTGCGAGTAATTCATCAACTGTCTCACCCAAACCGATAACAACGTTTTTCACAAATTTTACGCCGGCTTTTCTTAAACCGTCGACTTCTTCTTTTACTATTGATTTCGGCAAACGGAATTCCGGGATACCATAAAGGAGTACGCCGCCGATTTCGTGCAGTGCTTCGAAAACAGTGACATCGTGACCGAATTGAACCAAATCACCCGCACAGCTCAAGCCCGCAGGGCCTCCGCCTACAATAGCGATTTTGTTGCCTGTTGGTTTTTCTGATTCAGGGATCTGTATGCCTGTATGAGTTCTTTCCCAGTCAGCTGCAAATCTTTCGAGGTTTCCGATAGCAACCGGTTCCCCTTTCTTGCCTACGATACAGACCAACTCGCACTGCTCTTCCTGTGGACATACACGACCGCATACAGCGGGAAGCGCGTTATCTTCTTTGAGTTTTGCTGCTGCTTCCGCGAATTTTCTGTCAGCGATCAACTGAATAAATTCGGGAATTTTGACCATAACCGGGCAACCTGCTATGCACAATGGTTTTTTACACTGTATACATCTCTGTGCTTCTTCGACAGCCATGTCTTCAGTATAACCGAGGTTTACTTCTTTGAAGTTTGAGGCGCGTTCTTTTGCGTCCTGCTCAATCATAGGATTGCGAGGGATTTTCATTCTTTCTTTGTTGGTCAATTCGCTCATTTCATCCCCTCTTTCTCTGCGAGTTTATCTACTCTGCACTTATGATCTTTAACTTTTTCTAATGATACATTTTCCTGTATCGAATACATGTGATTACGATTAGTAAGATTTTTGAAATCAACTTTATGAGCGTCGAATTCCGGTCCGTCAACGCATACGAAGACTGTTTTGTTGTCGACAATAGCGCGACAACCGCCGCACATGCCTGTTCCGTCTACCATGATCGGGTTGAGACTGACAACTGTTTCGATATTGAGCGGACGAGTAACATCAGCAACAGCTTTCATCATAGGGATCGGTCCGATAGCGAGAACGAAATCAATTTTTTCGCCGCCGTCGATGAGTTCCTGTAACTTCTGTGTCACAAAGCCGTGGAAACCGTGTGAGCCATCATCAGTGGTCGGATAAACTTCGTCGCAAATTTCATTTAACTCGTTTTCGAGAATTACATAATCTTTTGACCGACCGCCTACAATTGTGATAACTTTATTGCCGACTTCTTTCAAAGCTTTGGCTGTCGGGAACGCGATTGCTGTTCCGACGCCGCCGCCGATTACAACTGCAGTTCCGAAGTTTTCGATGTTAGAGGCTTTTCCGAGAGGTCCTACCAAATCAAGGATTGAGTCGCCTGATTCTAAAGCGTTCAACTGCTGTGTAGTGCCGCCAATACCCTGTACTATGATAGTGATAGTGCCGTCTTTTGTGCTTGAATCCGCTATAGTCAGAGGGATTCTTTCGCCGTTTTCGTGAACGCGCAAAATAATGAATTGTCCTGCTTTGCGTTTCTCGGCGATTTTCGGTGCCTCGATTCTGAACAATTTCACTTCGGGCCCGATAAATCGAGCTTCAACGATTTTGTACATAAGTTACTCTAGTCTCCGTTTATAATAAAGTCTAATAATTTTTTTTAATTTCAGTGCTGTTTGAATGACGCAATTAATAATAATATATATTCTTAATAATCC
>JAQIDA010000355.1 GCA_027858275.1 Candidatus Kapaibacterium sp.
GTGATAAAGTTATTGCAATTATTGACAATATTATCTATATTGTTGTAATTATTGTTGTTTCTATATACTTGAGGAGCTTATTATGTTGAAGAATATCACATTGTTATTTCTTGTTTTAATATTAATCGTCGCTTGCGGTGATTCATCAAGCGATCCCAATGATAAGGTTGAGACAGTCACAATCTCTTGTGAATTGTTAGATTCGCTATATTTAGAAAATTCACAGTCATTATATTTGGAATGGTATGGTTTAACCGAATTGCCGGATTGTATTGGAGAATGTGTTGATCTTAAAAATATGTATCTCAGTCGAAACGAATTAACATCACTACCAAATAGTATTTGTAATTTGACATTGCTAACAAGACTTGATATTTATGAAAACAAGTTAAACTCATTGCCTGAGAATATCGGGAATTTATCTGAACTTACAACAATTAGCCTAGCTTTAAATAATTTAACTGAGTTGCCTGAGAGTTTTGGTAATTTAACAAAATTGAAATCCATGTATCTGTTAATGAACAAACTATCGAGCTTGCCGGAATCAATGAGCAATTTAGATAATTTGACAGAACTTCATCTTTCTGAAAATAATCTTACCGCATTTCCTCCGGCAGTATGTGGTATGGCTTCACTCAGAAAAATTGATCTCTCTGATAATAGTATTGCGTCAATACCTTCTGAAATCGGTCAATTGAAATTTGTAGAAGAATTGGATTTGTCAAGGAACAGTCTAAGAGAAATCACAGTTGATATCAAGGGTATGGAAAAATTAACTAAATTGGAACTTGATTATAATGAATTCAAGAATCTGCCCGAAAAAGTATGTGAACTTAACAAATTGGAAATCTTGAGTTTAAGAAAGAATCAGTTAACTACTCTGCCTGAGAATATTTATCAAATGGACAGTCTGAAATATATATATTTGGACTACAACCATATTTCTGATTTTCCTCAATCAATTACTAACATGAAAAGTCTAAAAACTATATGGCTCATAGACAACGGAATGACCGAGTTGCCTGAAATAATCGGGGATATTGAATCATTGGATGATATTAATTTAGATCGAAATTTCATCACAAAATTTCCTGAAAGTCTTTCAAAGTCGAACATAAGACATTTGAATTTGGATAGTAATGGATTGAAGGAATTTCCCTCTGAGATATTTGAGATGAAAAAATTAAAATATCTTAGAATCAGACGAAATAATATTAGCACTGTTCCTGAGGGAATCAGCAAATTATCAGGAACTCTAAAATATATTTGGATGCTCGGCAATCCAATGTCTGAAGAAGAAAAGGCTAAGTTAAAAGAGTATTTGCCTAATACAGCTGTTCTTTGGGATAGATGAATATTGTTTTTTGTAGGAACAAGACAGCACGCTCTCTTGTTCTCATAATTCAATTATCAGAAATCAAGAAAATGCGCGAGATGTTCAGCGTCTTTTAAATGCACCAAAACCTCGTCATTCACAAGCGCGAGCACAGCTGCTTTTGCTTCATCAATATCAATTTTATGATTGAAAGCGAATCGCCAAATATCGATTGGTGCTAAGGATATTTCAAGGAGGAGGAGCTGGGGCGTAGTCAAAGTCTTATTGTCCATAAAACGTTTTTTTACTGATTCAAGCAGTATCTCAGACTCTTTGTCAGTTATATGTGCTTCTGAAAAATAGTAGTTGTCAGTGTCTAAAAGATCGCAAATCGGGAAGCCGCGGGCTTTAGTTTTTATTGCAGGCAACAAAGTTAGAGATACAATGTATGGCGGCAGATCGTCCCCGGCCCATAAATCATTCCATACTTCCGGATCATTATTTTTTACCCATTCAAAGAATCTCAAATCCTTTTCGGGTAACATCATCATATTCGTATTGCCGTATTTCTTGACGAGCAGAGAGACCATTTCCGCTGTCAAAGCATTGAAGAGGTCTTCCGGGAACTGTATATAGTTTTGATGTGCTATACTGTCTTCGCAGTATTCGAGTAAATCTTGTTCTGTCATTGTTTTTATATATATTTTTCAATAATACTACTTTTAGACAGTGACGGATTAAAACTTTAGGAAGTGTTGAAACTGAGTCCCGTCACGAAGAACTCCTTCTTTGCATTTCTCATCTAAAACTCTTAGATTGTCCAAAAATATAGACAATGTATTATTTCAGGAGCTTGCAATGAGTTTTACAACTATAAATCCGGCTGACGGATCTGTCATAAAGGAATATCAGGAGCTGACCGCCGAGCAAATCAAGGCAAAAATCGCCGTTACTCATGCCGCTTACGGTCAATGGCGGAAGACAGATATTAACTATCGCACCGGATTGATGCACAAAGCTGCTGCGGTTCTGCGTGAGGGCAAAGATAAATATGCAGAACTTATGGCAATTGAAATGGGGAAACCTATAGCTCAAGGAATCGCGGAAACTGAAAAATGTGCTTGGGTCTGCGATTACTATGCGGATAACGCCGCGGAACAACTAAAAGATATGCCGATTAAAACTGAAATGTCCGAGAGTTTTGTCACTTACCAACCCCTCGGTACAGTATTGGCTATTATGCCCTGGAATTTCCCGTTTTGGCAAGTTTTTCGATTTGCCGCGCCAACGCTTATGGCAGGAAACGCCGGTATGTTGAAACATTCTCGCAATACAATGGGCTGCGGAAAAGCTATAGAAGATGTATTCCGAAAGGCAGGATTTCCCGAAGGATTGTTCTCTAATCTTGTGATTGGCTCGGCACCGGTTGCGGATATAATTGCTGATGAAAGAATCATTGCCGTAACTTTGACCGGGTCCACTCCGGTAGGCAAAAAAGTTGCTGAATGCGCCGGACAAAACCTAAAGAAAACAGTCCTCGAGCTCGGCGGAAGTGATCCTTATGTAATTCTCGAAGATGCTGATTTAGAAGTCGCGGCCGTTTCCTGTGTAACCGGCAGAATGATTAACAGTGGTCAAAGCTGTATAGCAGCCAAAAGGTTCATTGTCGTAGAATCTGTTCGCGAGAAATTCGAAGAGCTTTGTGTTGCGGAAATGAAAAAATATGTGACCGGCGATCCTTTCGATCCAAAAGTGAATGTAGGGCCACAAGCACGCAAGGATCTTCAGACGGAAGTTGCTGAACAAGTCAGTATGAGCGTAGACGTCGGTGCAAAATGTCTGCTCGGCGGGGAAATTATCTATAGCGGCGGCTTCTTCTATCCTCCTACAATTCTGACAAATGTCAAAAAAGGAATGCCGGCCTACGACGAAGAGATATTCGGCCCCGTCGCTTCAATTATTTCCGCAAAAGATGAAGCTGAAGCTATTGCAATTGCCAATGACACGGAGTTCGGACTCGGCGCGGCAGTTTTTACCGAAGATATTGAGCGAGGCAAAAGAATCGCACGTGAAGAGCTACATGCAGGTGCTTGCTTTGTAAATGATTTTGTGCGATCCGATCCGCGTTTGCCTTTCGGCGGCATCAAACAATCGGGCTATGGCAGGGAGCTGTCTTTATTCGGTATCCGCGAGTTTGTGAACATCAAATCAGTTGCCGTAAAATAGTTTTAAGTAAGAGATAATTATTGTCGGAGACATTCTGCTTATCTATTGACAATCTCTTTTACGAATTGCCGGTGATCGAGACAGTTGATGATATCATCTTTTGTCAGCCAAGCTTTTCGAGCGGCTTTCACACCTGTGAAGACGTCGCTCAAAGTGCTTGTCCTGTGAGAATCCGGATTGATTGCCAGTTTCAAGGATTTTTGTTTAGCGTAAATCGCGTCTTGCCAAGGCAAATCCAATCTGTATGGGTTACTGTTAATCTCAATAATCTTTCCGTAGTCCGCCGCACAATCAATTATTGCCTTGATGTCTAATTCGTAGGCGGGACGAGCGAGAAGCAATCTGCCCGAAGGATGCCCGAGAATGTCAGTATAAGGATTTTTCAGAGCTTTGATAATTCGCGCTGTCATCTCTTCTTTTTTCATTGTAAACCCTGAGTGGATCGAGGCGACAATAATATCAAAACTTTCGAGAACTTCATCGGGATAATCCAAAGATCCGTCGCTGAGAATATCTGATTCAATGCCTTTGACAATTTGGATGCCGAGATTTTCTTCATTCAATTTGTCAATTTCCTCGTGCTGAGTTTTCACTTGATCTATAGTCAGACCTCCGGCATAAGCGGCTGCTCGGCTGTGGTCGCAGATCACGAAATATTCAAATCCGAGTTCTTTGGATTTGAGTGCCATTTCTTTTATGCTGTTTCGCCCGTCGCTCCATGTTGAATGACAGTGCAGCATACCTTTCAAATCAGAATCTTTTACTAATTCGGGGATGTTGTTTTTGGCTGCCGCTTCGACTGCTGATTTGTTTTCCCTGAGTTCAGGCGGAATAAATTGAATGCCGGCGGCATGGAAAATATCATGCTCAGATTTGATTTCGATTTTCGTGCCGAGTTTTATCAAACCGCCTTCATTGACAGTGATTTGTTTGTCGTTCAAAAGATCATTCATCGCCGACAAATAGTCAGAAGTTCCGGTCAGATGGTGGAGTTTGAAAAAATATTCAGCGGGCGTTGTTACGATAATCGTTATCGGCATTCCCTGTGATGTTTGGGGTCTGATTATACTGTCCTTATGATCAGTCTCGAATTTTATTGCCAATTCAGAAGCGGTTTGTTCTTTGTCTTTTGCCGCAAGCAGAATTACAATTTCGCTGACAGTTTCTGTAAACCTCCGTATGTCTGAAACTAAATCAGCATGAATAGTATTGTCTTGATCTCTAAGAAAATTCAGCAGTATCTCTGCTTCATCCATTGCTTCTTGGCTTCTGTATCTGCCGCGGGAGGCTTTCAAGTGCTGGATATTATTGAGACATTTTTCTTGTGTGGCAGCGCCGAAACCTTTTGTGTTGCTAAGTGTATCGTTGATACAAGCGTTTTCCAGTTCTTCAATTGATGTGATATGAAGCTGCTCATACATTTGCTTGACTTTTTTGACGCCTATGCCCGGCAGTTTTGTGATTTCCGTCAATGATTCCGGAGTTTTGGTTTTCAGATTTTCGTAATATTCCATTGTGCCGTTATTGGCGAAATAGTCAGTGATTTTAGATGTCAACGCTTTGCCGAATCCGGGAATATTTCCAAGAGTTCCTTTTTTGATTTCTTCAGGCAGATTAATGTTCTCTTCAGTTAATATCTGAGCTGCGTTTATATAAGCTCGAGTTTTGAAGTGATTCTCGCCTGAGATTTCCAACAGGATCGCGATATTCTTTAAAATCTTTATAAGTTTTTTATCAGCCATTATTCTTTTTGGTTTCTCGTTATTAACGTAAGTATAGGTAAACGATCCTCGATCGACTTTATGTTATACAGGCGTAATATTGGAGAATAAGACAGATTGTATTGTTGGGGAGATCCTTGTTTGGTCGCCCGGCATTGAATAATATAACTTCCGTCATCAGAATTTATAAGAAAGTCCTACACCGAGAGCTTCTTTGAATTGCAATCGTCTGCCGTCTCCGGTTTTGGTTTTCACGTCGTCAATTATTTCGTATAAACGAACTTTTATATCGTGATCGTAAATCAGATGGGCAAAAACATTAGCAGAAATGAATTCATTGACCTTCATTGTGACTGCGGTTTCCCAATCGACGTCTACGTTTAAGCGATTATCAACAATTTTATCAGTATAGTTATTAAAC
>JAQIDA010000004.1 GCA_027858275.1 Candidatus Kapaibacterium sp.
ATATATATATTTCTTTGTTTTATCACTTCGTATTAATCGAGATTCATAATATCTTGTTCTAAAAGTTGGTAAACGACTATAATTCACTAACACACAACAGCATAACAAAACAACTGAAAACAGCTCGACGAAAAACTAGTATGATAAAATATTAATCTGCATAACACGTGACCTAATTTATGTGTTATGTGCGACTAACTTTTTCTAATATCAATTTTTTAATATTTAATAACTGATTTTAATATTAGGGCTGAACCGTTGCTGACTTTAATATAGTGAGAGGTATGTTCTCGCTGTTATTAAACAAACAATTTTGTAGTAACGGTCAAAGCCATTCATTCAAATATATAAGGGCTGACTATGAAAGAAACATTACTCGACAAATTTATGAGCAAAAAGGGGCTGTACGCAAGCTTCTGGTTCATTGCGCTGTTTATGGTAGCTGCATTGATCTACTTCACTGCGAACTTGCAAAAGGAAGTTCCTCCTATTGCCCAAGAAGTCAAGTCTCAATCCGGAGAAGTCCTGTACACTTATGATGACGTAGTTAGAGGCAAAGGAAACTTTCAACAGTTTGATTTGATGGACTGGGGATCTTTGTTAGGAATGGGCGCTTATATGGGGCCGGATTTCTCGACAGATTTCTTCCATCACAGAGCGGTTTATTTGTATGAATATTATGCCAATGAGCTGTATCAAAAGTCTGATAAAGACTTAACACAAATCGAGCGCGGCGCGGTTAAAGAACGCGTCAAACAAGACTTCCATGAACAAACAAAGCTTTTGGAGTCGGGCGTAACATACACAGACGCTTCAGCGGCAGCCTATAAAAATAATGTAGCGCGTTTGACCAAAATGTTGGTAGAAGGTGATCCGGAAAGAGCTTTCCCCGGCGGCGTTATTTTACCTGAAGAAGCAAAATCTATAGCTGCTTTCGTGGATTGGTCGCAGATGGTGGCCTCATCGCTTCGTCCGGGTACGGAAGGAACTTTGAGCGAAAGAACATGGTCGAACAACTGGCCTCCCGAGCCTCTGGTCGATCAGGATACATCCTACAACAATCATATCGTGTCGCTGTGGGAATTCTTACTGCTTTGGACTTTGACAATTATCGTTATCTTCTTGTCTTATGAATATTTATTAAAAAAGGACAGAAAAGAAGATTTAGCACCGGCGTTGAAGATTACTTCAATGTTCCCGTCTCAGAAAAAACTTTTGAAATATGTGCCTATCGTATCACTGCTGTTCTTTGTTCAGTTGGTTCTCGGCGCGTATATAGCTCACTTATACGCTGATCCCACGCAAGATTTTATTATCTCGCAAGACATTATGCCCTTTAACGTAATTCGCTCAATGCACACTCAGTTAGCGATTCTTTGGGTTGCAGTGGGTTGGTTAGTCGGCGGGTTGCTGATCGCTCCGTGGGTAGCTAATAAAGATCATAAATTCCCGTCGCTGATAAATGTACTGTGGGTTGCTTTGCTCACTGTAGCGGTCGGTTCTATGATAGGTCTTTATATGGGTGCTACCGGTCAAATGAGAGAAACATGGTTCTGGTTGGGCAACGAAGGCCGCGAATTATTGAATCTCGGACGTGTTTGGGATATTGGTTTGGTAGTAGGATTAGTGTTCTGGTTCTTGCTAATCGTAACATTGATTAAAAAATCCGCAACGAACAATCCTCTTGTCGGAACAATTATTTGGTCAGCTTTCGGAATCGCTACACTTTATATCGCCGGCATGATGCCGGTTCATAAAATAATACCGAATTTCACAGTTGATGATTATTACAGATGGTGGGTGATTCACTTATGGGTAGAATTAACATTTGAGTTATTCGCTGCCGGTGTGATCGCGTTTATGACTGTTTCATTAGGTCTGATTTCTCAGAAAACAGCCGAAAAGATCATGTTCTTCGAGCTGTTCTTGATTATTATGTCAGGTACACTTGGTGTTGGTCATCATTATTTCTGGCAGGGCTTAGATCAGTATTGGATCGCGATAGGCGGTATATTCTCAGCGCTTGAACCACTTCCGATAGTTCTAATGATTATAGAAGCATCGAAGAACTTGAGAGAACAAAAAAGAGAAGGCAACCCAAACGCTTTCAGCACTCCGTTTATGTGGATCACAGGCTCAGCAGTATTAAATTGGATTGGCGCGGGATTCTTCGGAATGGTCATCAATACACCGACTATTTCTTATTATTCACACGGTACATATTTAATTATGCCTCACGGACACGTGGCTCTTTTGGGCGCTTTCGGATACATCTCAATAGCATTCTTGTATATGACATCTCGGGCTAACGCAATGGCAAACGGTTGGATTTGGAACGATAAGCTTAGCAAATACGCGTTTTGGTCTTTAACAATCGGTGTATTGCTGTTTGCTCTGCCAACCTTAATTATTGGTATGGAACAAACAAGAGCAGCCGCGGAAATGGGTTACTATTTCACAAGAACGCGCGAAGCATTGCAAGATATGCAAGGCTGGATGTGGTTTAGAATATTGCCGGAGTCCCTAATGATTATCGGCGGCGGCGCGATATTTGTCGATCTTCTGCTGAAAACATTCTTTGGTAAAAAAAGCAAAGAAGCTGTTGACGCTTAGCTAATAATAGGGAGCTGACATAAAAGTGATGCTCCCCCTTATTTACAGATAACACGTAGAGACGCCCGATTCGGGCGTCTCTTTTATTATGATCATATCCGAATGTTTCCATGCTTCTCCTAAACACATATATTAATCAATAAAATAAATCCGCCCGCCTAAAGTCTGTTATTCAAAATAAAATTAACGGAAACATCCAATGCTCAGGCAATATTACACTCTCGAAAAAATCGTTGAAAAACTGAAATTTCTTGTCGGGTTTCAGCTATGTGATTGCTTCACTCAGGATCGTAATTCGCTTCTGCTTGAATTTTCGGATGATGTTTCTGTCCATCATATTCAACTATTTCTAAGTACTGCTTATGACGCTGTTCTTCTGAGAGACAATTTCGCTCGTGCACGTGCTAATACTGTCAATTTGTTCCCGTCGATGATAGGCGAAACTTTGCAGGATATTGTTCTTTCGCCTGATGACAGAATAATTACTATGGAGTTTATCAACAGCAAAATGCACATTGTTTTATTCGGCGGCTCCCGCAGCAGTGTTATTGCCGTCAATTCCGATGATATTATTATCGATTCATTCAAATCGAGAGGCTTAGAAACCGGCAGCCGATACTCAATGCCTGAACCGAACGCGATGAAGTTGGCAGACTATCCCGAGGACACAAAAATCGTTGACGCGCTGGGCAGATGTGACATGCTAATCGGCAAACCTTACGCTCGAGAGATATGTGCGAGAACAGAAATTGAACAAAACCGGCAGTTGTCTGATTTATCTGTTTCTGAATTGGATATGATCAGTACCGCCTCAATTGCATTCAGAAAAGAATGCGCTCAAACAGAGGAATTCTTTATTTATGAGAATAATGACGGAACTGAGGTTCTTTCCTTTGTATCGCTCAGCGGCAAAGGTGAACCGATACATATCTTTGATTCCGTTCACAAGGCAGTTTATCACAGAGTTGTAAATGCGCTAAAATCATCCGGTTTTCTGCCGAGATACAAAAACATACTCAAACAATTGGAGCGCAAGCAGCACAAACTGACAAGAAATCTTGAGTTGCCTCAAGACGAACAAAAACATGAAGAGCGAATCAACAAATATAAAATGTGGGCGGAACTGCTGATCTCACAACCGGATCAACGACGTAAACCGGGAGAGTCCATAGAATTGATGTCATGGGAGGGAAATATGCTGACTGTTCCCTTAGATAAAAAAAAGAATATTTCTGAAAACAGCCGGCACTATTTCGACAAAGTCAAAGCTCAAAAAGAAGCCGCTAACATCAGAAAAAAAAGAAGACCAAAGATCAAAGCAGAACTTAAAGAAGTGACCGAGGCACTGGCAAATCTCGAAGCAATCTCAGAAAATCGACGAGGGAAAGAACTCGATAAATTAGAAAAATCAATTAGACACTTGCTGAATATACCTATGAAATACGAAGACAAAACACCGGCTGAAAAATTTAAAACGTTCGATCTCGGCGAGGGCTATACTCTTTACGTCGGGAAGAATTCCGCCAATAATGACGAGCTGACGATGAAATTCGCAAAGCCCAACGATCTCTGGTTTCACGCTCGAGGTTCCAGCGGATCACATGCTGTTTTGCCGATTCAAGGCAGTAAAAACCCCCATAAGCAAATTATCAAAAAAGCGGCTTCAATCGCTGCTTACTATTCAAAATCTAAAAACGCCAAATATACACCGGTTGCTTATACATATAAGAAATATGTCAGAAAGCCCAAAGGAGCGGCTGTAGGGTCAGTTGTAATTGCAAGAGAAGAAGTTGTGATGGTCGAGCCGAAATTACCGGCAGAAGGGTAATCTCCTATCCTTGTCCCGTATTTTTAATCGCGGAAATATCAGCTGAATCCGGGAGTTTTTTCACGTTTTCACGCATTGCGAAAATTCCGCCTGTCACTACCTGAATGAGATAGTTGATTCCGTGAGTCAGAGTCGCGTATGCAAGCGCTTCTGTTTTATCAATTCCGTATAATTCGTGCAATGCTGTTTGAATCAAGACATGATATACACCTATCGCTCCGGGTGAAGGGGCTATTGAAACACCGATTCCCGACACAATTATTAATACAACAGCAGCATCGAACCCGAGATCGAATCTCGCCTGAAAATCACCTGCGTAGAACATCATAAACAGTGGGATCGTATAGAGTACCCAAATAAGCATAGATTCTGTTGTCAAACGCAAATACTGCGAAGGGCATTTGATAAAAGTAAAACCTTTGAGAAATTTTTCAAAAAGCTCACTTATTTTGTCATAAGCATTTTGAGATATTGGTTTGAGAGTATATTTCAGGATTAATCGAAAGATAGGCGGATAGAAACTAAGGAACATAACGCCGATAACAATCAAAGCAAGGACAAAGACTTTTTCAGAGTTAACTTCACTCGGCAAAGCTTTTAATATTTGTGAGCCGAGAAAAAAGAATGCAACAAAAAATATAAACCCAAGCATTAACACATCTATTACACGCTCGGCGATAACGGTCGCGAATGTAGCTGAATAAGAAATTTTCTCACGTCTGGCAACAACATAAGGACGAATAAATTCGCCTCCCCGGGGCAGAACGCAATTAAAAAAATAACCTATCATTACAGCAGAGAAGAGATTAAAAACGGATTTAGTTTCTTTTATCGGATTGAGCATCGTTTTCCAACGCGCAGCGCGAACCCAGTGCGACAGCAAAATAATCGGCACAGAAAGCAAAACCCACAAGTAATCAGCATCAAAAATAACATCTTTGAGTTCGTAAATATTTATGTCTCTTACGGCGTACCATACTGATACGACCAGGATAATAAACGACAAAATATATTTTAAAAAGCTCTTTAGTTTTCCGGACATGATTCTCAGGTATTATATAATTTAACGGCTATAATCAACTCTTTTGGATTATAGTATATATTTATGTTAAAATACAAAAAAACTAAATGAGAAAAAAGTAATATGAATACACAGGTTAATAAAAAAAATCGGAACTGTTCTAATAATAACAGTTCCGATTTAATATAACGGGAGCATGCTCCCGTACTCAACAAGAAATTAAACCTACTCTTCCTCAGCTTTCGCTTTCATTGAAGAAACCGTAGTAAAGATTACCAATAAAGCAAATACTGCCAAAGCGAGATATTCTTCACCAAATGCGCCCGGAATAATCGCGCCGATTTCAATATCGATATCGGCGTATTTGATTATAGCCCCGATAACACCGAATATCGCCGCGCCGGCAATGAAGCCAGAAGTGATAAGCGTTGCTTTCGAATTACGTGCTTTGACAAGTAATTTGTCTTTTGAACTCTTATTGATGAAATAAGCGACCGCGCCGCCGACTAAAAGCGGTGTGTTCAAATGCAAAGGCAAATACATACCCAAAGCAAAAGCTAAAGGCGGAATACCGATGAAATTCAACAAGAGAGCGAGAATCGCGCCGCCTATATAAAGCATCCAAGGCATGTCAGCGGCTGACATCAAAGGTTGAATAATTGCAGCCATGGCGTTTGCCTGAGGAGCAACCATCGGATCCGGAGTTAAAGCTGTTTCTGTGAAACCGTAAGCTTCATTTAACACAAAAATCACAACGCCGACTGTGGCAGCTGAGACCAAAGTTCCGAGGAATTTCAATCCTTCTTGTTTCTTAGGTGTAGTTCCGATCCAATAACCGACTTTAAGGTCAGTTACGAACCCTCCCGCCATTGACAAAGCAGTACAAACAATACCGCCGATAATCAATGCCGCGACCATTCCGTCTTCACCGGTCAGACCGATATTAACAAAAATAACGGAGGCAAGAATTAACGTCATCAGAGTCATTCCCGATACCGGATTTGAACCTACAATAGCTATAGCGTTAGCAGCAACGGTAGTAAACAGGAACGCGATAATAACAACTGTCAGCAAGGATACAACAACTTGGAAAATAGTCAGAGCGAATCCTACATAGAGGAAAAGAAAAATGCCGATAATTGTTAGGAGACTTAAAGTAATAATAAAAGTCATCTTAATATCGCGCTGAGTTCTTGGTTCTTCAACAGGATTTTCTTCTTTCTTCCCAAACAACCCGGCAGCGGCAAGCTTGAAAGCTGAACCGATAACGCCGGAAGATTTGGCTATACCGATAATGCCGGCCATCGCAATCGCGCCGATACCAATATGGCGGACATAATTTTTGAATATAATTTCCGGTGACATTGAAGCGAAGAAGTTGATACCGTCCGCTCCGGCAGCCAATGCGCCGATTTGATTAATCAGCGGGACCAATACAATCCACGACAACATCGAACCGACAGCTATAATCACGGCAAATTTTAAGCCGATCAAATAACCAAAACCGAATATCATTGAACTCATGTTCATTTGGAAAACAATTTTCGCTTTATCAGCAAGTGCTTCTCCGTAAGGGAGAACTCTTGAAGTAAAAACTTCGCCCCAGAGCTTCAATGAGCTGAACATGAAATCATAAAGACCGCCGACCAGCGCACTGATAATCAGTACCGCAGAGCTTGAACCGCCCTTTTCGCCGGTGATCAAAATTTCATTGATGGCAGTAGCTTCGGGAAAAGGGAATTTTCCGTGCATGTCTTTTACGAAATACTTACGGAACGGTATCAGGAACAGAATCCCGAGGAAACCGCCGAGCAATGACGAAAAGAATATATGCCAAAAACTGACTTCAAGATTTAATATATAAAGCGCGGGAATTGTAAATATCGCGCCGGCGACGATAACCCCTGAACTGCCGCCGATTGACTGAATAATTACATTTTCAGCCAAAGCGTTCTTTCTTTTGAAGGCAGCGGATATACCTACCGCCATAATTGAAATTGGAATTGCGGCTTCAATAACCTGACCGATTTTCAAACCGGAATAGGCTGCTGCCGCTGAGAAGATTACTGCCATTACGAGGCCCCACATAACGGACCAAGGTGTTATTTCCGAAGTCTTATAATCCGGAGGAAGAATCGGCATATACTCTTCGCCCGGTTTGAGTTCGCGGTATGCGTTCTCGGGCAATTTTGTAACAATTTTCTGCTGCTGCATTGTTTCTCCTGAGATATTAATGAAAACGAAAAAATCGCATTAATACGATCTGACGAATTCGTTTATATTTAATAGTTAATTGTTTTCAGATAATAATCAAAATCATTTTTTACAATCACAGAATATACAAATCATTATAATAAAAATAGGCAGGAGAGGATTATTTTTCGATAAGAAGGAACAAAAATTATTGAAAATAAAATTAAACGGGCGTAGGGGCGAACCCTGTGTGGTCGCCCGGAGTTATTTGATGATAGAAATACGGTTGAAAGTAAAAAAGTTTTATTCACGGCATAAGATATGCATACTAAGTGTTGCGCCGGGCGAGCACACAGGCATCGCCCCTACAAGGCAAATTTACTTAAACGGAGTCCAAACAAAACTCACAAATGGGGCAACAAAGGGACTTGCGAAAAAGGAAATCCCAAAATCTGTAGAAAAATTACTGTTGCAGAGTCTCAATCCGATTAATACTCCGGAACTCGTAGGCTGAGTCACATTTTTATTCCACAATTCCGCAATAAAATGTAGATCGTGTCTTGTGCTGAATTTTGTGTCAATTCCCAGTGAAATACCAAACTGTCCGTCAGGATAATATAAATATGTCTGCGTATCATACATGTTTATCTTATAATCATAATCTTGACCAAATGTTTTATAAAACACCATAGCCGTGAGAGTCGTTCGGGAGAATCTCATTGTCGAGACTCCGTAGAAGTGCATTATCCGGTTTGCGTCATTAATAAAAGCAAGATTGCCGCCCGCAGCCAATGACAAAACATGTCCGTCCTCATCAATCGGATGATTGAAAAAAGTGAATTTGGCGTTTGCGCTTGTTATCTGTTCATCGGATCGAATACCCGGAATCATTGAATGTCCCGCAGTAAATGAAAACCAATCACTAATCCCGAAGCCTCCGTACAAAAACAAGAGCTCGAAAACAGATACAAAATGATTGTCGCCTATCGGCTCGGCAGTCGGCAGAAAATAAACTCTGTGATTATGTCGATAATTCTTTTTGACCGGTCTGATCTCCAGAATTTGATATTCATATATCATAGCTGTACCGATTTCAGTTTTGAATCGCATTCCGTCACCGGCATCCGGATCACTCATCATTTCCGTGACGTAACCGCTGAGAATATCACCGTTTTCCATACGGATCACATATTCTTTTTCACTGTCGGGAAGAACGTTTTTCAGCACTCCGTCTTCGGCATAGATGCTGCTTGTCGACAAAAACAACACAACAGAAATAATAGATAACAATAAGTGTTTCATGGATACCCGAGCAAATTAGTTGACAATTAAGAATTCACAATCAAAAATTATTTAGCATTATACGTATTTTGCTTCGAAAAAGCAAGCTGTCCGCATGCCGCGGCAATATCTTCTCCGCTTGAAGAACGAATGATCGTTGTGACTTTCTTGGCTCGCAGGGAATCAGCAAATCTCATAATTGTTCTCGAGGAAGCAGGTTTTAGTTCCGCCGCAATTCCTTCGGGATTTGTGAAATCAATGCTGTGATAGGGAATAAGATTGACTTTGGACATAACTCGACGGCTGATTCTTGCTAATCGTTTGGCATCGTCTTCGCTGTCATTGAGTCCGTCAAAGAGGATATATTCAAAAGTGAGCGGAATTTTTGTATTATGATAATAGTATTCTATCGCCTCGCCGATTGCTTTTAAGTCCCATTTCCGAGCGGCCGGGACAATCTTTTCACGAACAATATCCGTTGTAGCATGCAGCGAAATCGCGAGTTTGATTCTTTTGAAATTATCGGCAAGCGCCTCAATCCCGGGGACAATTCCCGAAGTCGAAACAGTGATTCTTTTAGCAGGCATTAATCCGACACTCGGATTGCTGAATGTTCTGATAGATTTGAACACATTGTCTATATTCAGGAAAGGCTCGCCCATTCCCATATAGACAATATTTGTCATTTTAATATCGATCAATTTTTCGGCGTAAATCAGTTGGTCGATGATCTCAGACGCTTCAAGATTGCGCTTGAAACCAAGTTTCCCCGTTGCGCAAAAAGCACAATCAAGCGAGCAGCCGACCTGCGAAGAAACGCACAAAGAATATCGGTCTTTTCTTTCCGGATCGTTACTGATCTCAGGAATCATTACAGTTTCCACAGCATTGCCGTCGTGCATAGCAAACAGAATTTTTACAGTTCCGTCCTTAGAGACTGTTTTTGTAGTTTCTGCGAAAGAACCTGCTTCGTATTTCTCGGCAAGCGCATTTCTCAAATCTCCCGGAAGTGTCTTCATTTCAGCAAAATCTGTCTTACGCTGAGAATACAGTTCGTTCATCAATTGAGTAGCCCGGAACTTCTTGTGTCCTAAGTCCAATACGATTTTCTCAATTTCGGAAGCGTTATAGTTTTTTATGAGGTTCTTGTTCATGGTTTTTGGTTCTTAATAATAATATTTTTTCGAGTATGTTTAATTCGTTTTTACGATTCGATAAACTATGACGTCAACAAGCAACAAATAAATGCCGACCGGCTGTTGAGATATATCCAGCTGAGAACCGCCTTGATCAGTTGTTCCCTTGAGAACAGGCTGTCCCAAAAGATTCAAAAGAGTGTATTCACTTCTCGTTTGCGCGTCAGTTATGATGTTGATCATTGAACTTGCGGGATTTGGATAAACAGAGACATTATTCTTAGCCGAAGGACTGTCACTAATTGAAGAAGGATTGTCAACTACTTTTTTGAAAAACTTCCAAATTAATTCACTCGCCTTTGTGCCGGTCGTACTGTTGCTTCCCGGCCAAGAATGGCCCCAGTTGTCAATTTTGTGATACCAAACCTCATTGTTGTTTATGCCGCCTCGGTAGTAATAAGCATTAGTGCTTTCAGGCAGAAAAACGCTGTCGGATATTGTACAAGCATTCTTCTCCGCCCAAAATTCAACTACTTTGTCAAGATGCGGAGCGCCTCCCCAGCCTCCGTAACTAACTAAGCTCCCGTCGATTGGAACAGTCTCATCATCAACTCCGTGGATTTCTAAAATAGGTATCGGTTTTGCCGGATTACAATTATTCCATGTATACCCGCTCATTGTACCTGTTACAGACGCAATTGCGCTGAACACATCCGAGGGAGGCTTCGCAGGCAAGAGTGTAGCTCATAAATCCACCGTTAGACATCCCACAGACGAAAGTATGCTCAGGATTCAATCTATGTTCTGTTTGAAGATAGCCGGCAAGTTCCGACAGGAAACCAATATCATCCGTAGTGCTAATTTTAAGTCTTGCGTTCCAGTGGGTGTTTTCATTATTGTCTTTTGTTCCTTGCGGGTAGCACACAGCGAAACCGTTAGCATCGGCGACAGCATTCATCCCATATGCGTTTCGGGCATGGACGGCATTGCCGGTATAGCCGTGCAGCACAAAAACCAACGGAGCGTTTTGGGGCAAATTTACCGGTTTGTAGAGTATATATTGTCTTGTTATCCCATTATGTTCATATTCCGAATAATCTTGCCCAAGCGCGATGATTGGGCAAGATATCAAGACAAGCAATATATATTGAATAAATTGGTGCTTGTTATTTTTCAAAATTTTCCTCGATAGATAATATTAACAAAATGACAGCCGATTCTTAAAAAGTGCGACGATTGAGAGACCGAAATGATACATATTAGGAAAAGAAAAAATTATTTGTAAAAATTACTTATTCCGGATGCAATCCAATAAAAAATGCCCGACCAAAAATGATCGGGCATTATTTAGAACATATATTAATTCAGAATCTTAAGCTGATTATTTCTTATCCAGCCTGAACTTAACAACTTTGTCGCCGATAGTTTTGGTCGCGATATTGTCGCATTCACCGTCACCGTAGTCTACGGTATAAGCGAGCTTGTCGCCTAAGTAATACGCTACAGTTCCCTCGACGATGTAGTCACAGTCATCTAAACGGACTAATTCTTTAACAATTCTACGAGTATATTTGGCTTTGTCTGAATCTTTGTCGCCTTTTCCTTTTCTCAATTTTTCCAGATATTCTCTTTTGAGTTTTTCGTACATGGCTGCGGCTTCATCGGCAGTCATATCGCCTCTTTCTACAGCAGCTCTGAGTTTTAACCCGAGGTTTTTGAGATAATCGTCACTGTCTTTATCGCAGTCTTTGTCGCCTTTATTTTTTCTTAATTTTTTGGCGCAAGCTTTGCGAGCAGCTTCCATTTTAGCTTTTGCTTCTTCGGCTGTAATCTCGCCGGCTTCGACCATTGCTCTGAGTTTCATGCCCAGTTTGTTCAAATAGTCTGCGCAAGCTCTTTCTGATGAACAAGCTCCGTCACAATCTGTGTTCTTATCGCCTTTAGCTTTTCTCATTTTCTCGTCATAAGCTTTTTCAGCAGCTTTGAGTTTGGCTTCTGCTTGCTCTTGAGTGATTTTCCCGGCTGCGACCATTGCTTTGAGTTCTGCGGCCAATTTATTC
>JAQIDA010000020.1 GCA_027858275.1 Candidatus Kapaibacterium sp.
GCAAAACGTCAATGTTGCCTTCTGTTAAGATCAAGAACTTGAAAGGAAAGATGATAGATACAAAAACTTTTAATAACGACGGCAAGCCGTTTATTATCAATTTTTGGGCGACTTGGTGCAAACCATGTTTGACTGAATTGAAGAACATAAATGAAGTCTACGAAGATTGGCAAGACGAAACCGGCGTTAAAATAATCGCAATTTCAGTTGATGATACGAGAAACAGCCGCAAAGTAGCTCCTCTTGTAAGAGGTAAGGGCTGGGGGTATGAAGTTTATTTGGATGAAAACAGTGCTTTCAAGCGCGCTATGAACGTGAATAATCCTCCTCACACATTCTTGGTCAACGGCAAAGGTGAAATTGTATGGCAGCACAACGGTTACGCTCCGGGCGACGAAGAAATCTTGTATGAAGAGTTGCAGAAGCTTCTCAAGAAAAAATAAGACCGCCGCGGCAGATACAATCTTAAATCAGGTGTGTCGTTTTTGTGCGATATTCCTGATTTTTTTATTGAGCTGATGTCCAAAATATATCGGGAATTCCGGTTCTCGCAACATAGCGCTTCAGCGCTGTGAGAGTTGTTTGCCGGCGGGATGCTTGCAGACAGCTAAAGCTGCCGGTTGCAGGCAATTGAACTAAGCAGATGAAAAATTCATAATGAGACATTGATGGCGAAGAAAAATAAATTAATTAATCAAGACAGACCGGACCTTATAAAAAGGATCCTGGCCTATCTGAGCCCTTTCAAGGGCTTGGTTGTCACTGTGATTATACTTAACACAATGTTCTCAGTTTTCAGTTTCTTGTCTATTGCATTGGTCAAGCCGATTTTCGGAACGCTTTTTCCGACTGAGAATTTAAAAGAAATAGAGCAGGTAACAAATTCCGGCGGCGGAGCTTTTTCTTGGCTCAGCGATAAGCAGGAAGGCTTTTATCAAGCCGTTAGTGATTATGTTATAAATGATTCAAGCCCCGAATCGACACTGATTTCTTTGAGCGTACTGCTGGTCAGTATGTTCGTGATTAAAAATATATTCAAATATCTCGGCGGTGTTTCAAAAGTCAGATTGTCTGAAAGTGTCGCCAAATCTATTCGCGATTCTGTTTTCAAGAAAATAATTTCCCTTCCCATAGCTTTTTTCAGCAAAAACAAAAGCGGACAGCTAATGTCTGTCGTGACCAATGACGTGAATGTTATGAACGCTTCGACAGTGATTGTCGCAGTTGATACTCTGCGTGAAGTAATGCTGGTTGTTCTGTTTTTGGTTCTGCTTCTCTCTATTTCGCCTTATCTGACTGTTATGGCGTTTAGTACAAGCATTGTGAGTTTGTTGCTGTTGCGTTTAGCAATTAGATTTATTCAGCGATATGCTTCGAGAATGCAACAGGCGATGGCAGATTATACAACAGCGATGCAAGAAACTATATCAGGTATCCGAGTGGTTAAAGCTTATAATGCTCAGGAGAATGCCGGCGATAGTTTCACAAAGCAGACTTGGAGATATATTCGCTCAGCTGTTAAATTCAAGAAAATTGTGTTGCTGATTCCTTCTGTTAATGAGGTTTTCGCAATAGTCGCTCTTTGTGTGGTGCTGTATATCGGCGGAACGCAAGTGCTTGTGACCCATGAGATGAAATCGGAAGACTTAATGACTTTTCTGTTCACGTTGTTTTCAATAATGGCTCCGATCTCCAAAGTTTTTAATTTGATTTCTAAGTTCGAGCAAGGACTTGTAGCCGCCGGAAGAGTTTTCAAAGTTTCGGACGAAGTAAACAATCTTCCTTCAGGCGAAAAAATAACAGAGAGTTTTGAATCAAACATTGAATTCAAAGAAGTAGATTTTGCTTAGGCTGATAATTCTGTTATTCGAGATGTTTCTTTGAAGTTGGAAAAAGGGAAGAAAATTGCTTTTGTAGGTGCCAGCGGTAGCGGTAAATCCACTATGTTGGACTTGTTGATCCGTTTTTATGATCCTGCAAAAGGAACTATTTCGATTGACGGCAATGATTTGCGTGATGTTGATACTAATAGTTATCGTTCTTTGTTCGGAGTTGTTTCACAGGAGACGATACTGTTCAATGATACGATCGAGAATAACATCAAATACGGTTGCGAGGGAGCCGGCAGAGAAGATGTTATAAATGCTGCCAAGCAAGCAAACGCCTATAATTTCATAATGAGCCAACCACAAGGATTTGATACTGTTACAGGTGACCGAGGTGTTGCGCTTTCAGGCGGCGAACGTCAGCGTGTAGCAATTGCGAGAGCTTTGATCCGCAATCCGAAGATATTGATTTTTGATGAAGCTACTTCAGCTCTTGATGCCGAATCAGAAAAAACTGTTCAGGAAGCTATAAAGAATTCTGTTGAAGATAAAACCGCGATTCTTGTGGCACACCGCCTTGCTACAATCGTTGATTCTGATGAGATATATGTTTTTGATCAGGGTCGAATCGTAGAGCAGGGCTCGCATGAAGAGCTGATTGAAATGAACGGATATTACAGAAATCTATATGATATTCAATTCGCTTCGAAGAAGATATAAGATTGTTTTTTTCTGACAATTATTTCAAAATTGTTATTTCAACATCAATGACTCCCGAGCTGATCATATCAAGTTTTTGTGCTGCGGCTTTGGACAAATCTATTACACGATTCCCTACAAAAGGCCCGCGATCATTAACTCTGACGATTACGGTTTTCCCGTTATTAAGATTTTTTACAAGCAAACGAGTGCCGAAACTTAACGTTTTGTGGGCGCAAGTCATATTGTTCATATTAAAAATTTCGCCGCTCGCAGTTTGTCTGCCGTGAAATTTGTCAGCATAATATGAGGCTTTGCCCATGATGACTTTTCCGGTCAGGTCTTTCTTGTTGTAATTTTGACCAACCTCAACGCTCCGGCTTGGTTTAGAACCCATTATATCGGATGAAAAGCGTCTTGATGAAGTGCAAGAACTGACAAAGAGCATTGTTGTCAGAAATAACAATGCTTTGATCCCGACAGTGAATTTTTGTGTTTTATTCATAAATATCACATATAGTGGGTTATTTGTTTTCTTTTCATATAATCGATTATATCCTGAACATCTTCTTCGTGATCTCGTCGGCAAACTAACAATGAATCTTCCGAATCTATAATCACAAGGTCTTTTACTCCGGCAATGCCGATAAATCTGTCGTGCGAACTGATGAGGCAATTGTGAATATTGACTGCTGCGACGTTGCCTTCAACATAGTTATTGCGGGCGTCTTTAAACACGATTCTGTGTATTTCGTCCCAGCTGCCGAGATCGGACCAGGTGAAAGTAGAGCGCACTACAAAAACATTGTCCGCTTTTTCCAAAATTGCATAATCAAGTGAGTCGTTGTCAATTTGATAATAAATATCCTTGAGTGTTTCCTTGAAGAAATCCTTCCCGACTTGTTTTTTGAGAATTTTAAAAAATCTATAATGTTCGGGTAAGTATTTTTTGAACGCATTGAGAATAACATCTTTTCGCCATACAAATATGCCGCTGTTCCATACAAAGTCGCCTGAATCCATAAATCTTTGGGCAGTCGCGCTGTCGGGTTTTTCTGCGAATGTAGTAGAATATCTAACGTTCTCGTCAATGACTTCTTCCGGTTTGAAAGACTTGTCCTTCACTTGAATATATCCGTATTCCGTTTCAGGCCTTGACGGATTAATTCCGAGAGTGACAATACCCTTTTTATTATACGCAACGTCAGCTGCCAGAATCAGGCTGTCGTGAAATTCACGAACATTTTCTATGTAATGATCTGAAGGGAATGCCATAATAACAGAGTCGTCGTCATATTTCTCCGAGATATATGTGACGGCTAGTGCGACACAGGGGGCTGTTCCGCGTCCGAAAGGTTCGGAAATAATATTTTCCTCGGCAATCGCCGGCAATTGTTCTATAACTTGTTCTTTAATTCTGTCATTTGTGACTATATAAATATCACTCAAATCAAAATAGGGAAGAAGCCTCACGACAGTGTTTTGTATCATGCTTCCTTCGCCCAAAATATAGGTCAGCAGCTTGGGATTGTCTTTAGTGCTGCGCGGCCACAATGCAGTAGCTGTTCCGCCGGCCATAATCAAAGCAGCTTTTTTGAAATCTTTTGTTTTCTTTTTTGTCATTTTCTGTCCTGTATTTGAAATACGTCGATTAACTGCGAAGACAGTGGTTAATCCTCGGCTAATACAATAATCTTATCTTCAGGCTTAAATATAATTTTATTAGATTTTTTTGGGTTAATAGCTATTCCGAAGAATGCTTCTTCATTGTGCGCGTCTGCCTGAATGCGGTATCCGAAAGCAATTTCACTAAGTTGTGCAGCAGATTCCAAGATAGTATAAAAATCTGTTTCCGCGCCAATTTGCACATAGTCACTGACGGGTTTGAGATAGATTTCCGCGCCTTCGGCATCAAAGAAATCATCAAAGACATCTTTCAGGAATTTATTTTCCGAAAGCTGTGTGAGCATCAGACTGATCAGTTTGTCACTTACAATGAAATCATCGGCGCGAGCAACGTCGGCCAGAGATTGGTTTCGTACGTCCAGCATTTCGCTGACAATATTCAAATGTTTGCCGGTTTTGTCAGAGATATTGCGAAGATGAAGCAGGCAAATTAATGTGCGAGCGTCGGCTTCCTGAATCTCTAAATTGTTATAGCTGAGAATAATTATTTGATCGAAAGACGGAACATCTATTTCATCCAAAGCCGAACGGAATGTGATGTTTCCTTTCGAAAAACTGACTGTCTGATTGTTTAGTCCCTTGTTTAGAATATCTATTTCACTATCTAAATTTTCCATGTCAGCAAGTATAACTGTTTGCGATCCGGGCGCGGCATATAGTTCTAATTCGTTGATAATCCGCCCGCCTTTTTCGTTCCAGCCGAGGAATAGTGTTTTTTCTGCCGGGATTTCACGGGTTTTTGAATGTTTGATAATGGAGCGGTCAATCGGATGAGCGTTTTCCCCGTTGACAACAACTGTGTCATCATCTTCGGAAACAGCAATGATTTTATCGCCTTTTCTGATGATTGTATCCATAGGAGGATTTATAAGAACACCCTTGTCAAAAAATTGCAGACCGATTACGGCTGAGTCTTCGTAAGCGAAAAGTGATTCACGGAAAGTTTTGCCGACGAAAGCCGGTTCTTCCTGAAAATATATTTCATCGCCTGAATAATCAAGAAGTTCAGTATAAACAATACTCAATCCTGACTGGCGAGCAGTCTGAGCCATCACTTTAGCAACAACGTCGAATGAGAGGACATAAGTAACTTCATCCCCGCCGGCGACTTCAGCGGCTTCGATATTTGCCTCGTCCTTGATCTCTGCAACTATATGATATTTTTCATCCTTTCGATTCGGGTTGTTTATCAAAGCAAGCACGGACTTAATTACATGAGTATCGGGATTCGGTACATCGGGCGAAATAATGATAATCGATCGAGCACTGTGAGGATTGACTGTCTCAATATCTGTTAATTCCAGAGGTTGACCGTTTCGGCAGATTATTCGTGTAGTACCGGTATTAGGAATTTTTGCTCTGATCTCTTCTTCCATTTCCACTTTATCTTTTTCGCCGAGAATCACAATACTCAAACCCGATTGGTTTTCGTTAGCAATAACAAGTTCGGATATAATTGTGAAAATTTTAGGTGACCATCTGATCACCAGTGTATGATTTTTTTCAAGGACTGTAGATCGACCGCGCCGTAAATAATCTACTTTGTTTTTGAACGCTGTTGAAACAATACCGATGAGAGAGCTTAGTATCATAATGCCGGTGAGAGTAACAAAGAGCATTATCGCTCTGAATAACCATCCGGTATCGTCGCCGAATGTGCCGGGGTCTAACATACGAGTCATACTCTGCCACCAAGCTTCGAGCCAAGACAGATCTTCGGTTCCCGGTTGAGAAATGCCAAACAAGCTAATAATCGAGCCTACGACAAAAGCAAACCCGGCAGAGATCACTGCAAGCCAGCTTATCAACGCCATTGTGCCGCGTGACAAAGTTTGTTCGAATGCGTAGCGCAGTCGCTCATAAAATGTAGATGGTTTCAGTTTCATAGTCAGACATCAAATTTTAAAAATCAAGCACAAATCCGGTTCATATTCTACATGCAAACATACATCAATTTAGACGCTTTGCGGCTGTTAATAATTGTTGAGAGCGTGGAAGGTCTTTTATTTCAAGAAATCTCTCTCACTCCTTAATAAACCATATTTTATTAATCAATCCTTCATCGACTTCATATATCGCGACAGCATTGATCACATCCATGCGAGGATTACCCGTGACACGTTCACGGTCCGTGACATATTTGCCGCAAGTGATACGATTGACTAACTCGCAGTGGAGACCGACTGCTTCTTTGAAGTAGGGAGTATATAGTTTGCGCATTTTGTCTTTCCCGGTATAGACAAGCTCATTAGGGAAATTATACACTTCAACGTCATCTGAATATACTGCCAAAAAGGCTTCAATATCATGGGCATTGTATGCGTTCAATTGCACTTGGGCGAGGTCTTCGGGTGTGACTTTGAGTATCTCTTCAGGACGATATATTTTGCCGTCTTTCACCGTAAAAAATATATCTGAAGTGTTCTGAATATCATCGTAAGGATTGGAATTTAGCACTACAAAATCAGCTTTTTTGCCTATTTCTACTGAGCCGATACGGTCTTTTATGCCGAGCATTTCCGCTGAGTTGAGTGTAGCGATTTTTAGAATCTCCGGATTAGTCAGTCCTGCCATTGACATGATTTCATAATCTCGGAAAATTGCCGGACCGTGCAAACAGCCGACGTTGCCGGCGTCAGTTCCGTTGGCAATTGTTATTCCGTAATCGAATATTTTTTTAAGATTATTCAATATGATCTTCGACGGGGCGATTGGTTTGTCCTCCCGCGGCAACTTCCTTTGACGTTCGCCCAGCTCCTCGTCTTTGAGTTCATACATGTCAAAAAAGCTTCCGATTGTATACGGATTGCCATAGAGATGTTCGGTCGCGGAAAGTTTTAATTGCTTGGAGTAAACCTCAGAGTAAGAATTGAAAACCCTCAGAGTCGGCATAATGATAATATTGTTTGTTTTGCAGAGCTTAAGAAATTCATCATCAACTTCTTTGTCAACAACTATGTGGGCCAGGACATCCGCACCGGCTTTTATTGCTTTTTTGGCAGTTGCGAGTTCTGTAGCGTGGACGTATACTTTGAGTCCGAGTTTGTGGCTTTCATCGCAAATCGCTTTAGCAATAGGGAAGAATTCTTCCAAACCGGCAGAGGTTTTTTTTGAAACAACATACCATATTTTTATAAAATCAGCTTTCTTTCCTGCTTGTTTTCTTACCATTTTCAAAGCTTCGGAGATTGAAGTTACTTTTACGATCGGCGGATCATCGGTTGTCAGAGCATCAGGTTGATAGGATGCGATAAGAGGACCTGTTATGAACACACGGGGCGCGGCTTCAGCAGTAAGTGATTGATCCCGTACGTCGAAATTCCACATCGGGCCGCCCATATCGGCCACCGTCGTTACTCCGCTGCGGATATATCTGCGGAACATATCATCAATATTTGTGCGAGTCTCTTTCAATTCATCTAAATATGGTTTTCTGTGACGAAGATCCAGTCCGTCCGGTCGAGCGTACAAGCCGCCTGATTGGAAGAAATGAATATGACCGTCGATCATGCCCGGAATAATATATTTGCCTGCGAGGTCAATAACATCCGTTCCTTCCGGAATTTTTATTGTCGGACTGACCGCGATTATCTTATCATCCTTAGTCAGAACAATGCAATTCTTGATCACTCCCGGCTCATTGGTTTTAAGCAAAGTGGCTCCTGAGAAAGCCTTGATTGATTCAGCTGAGGCCGGAGCGACGCATATTACTATTGAGATTATTAAAATGAGAAGATGTTTCATATCTGCCTTTTGTATGGTATATTTTTCAGTGCGACAACAGAGATACCTCCCTCATATCACAACATAAGGAATTTTTCTGATTTATTTTTGACTGTTTTATGGATTGACAGCAACAAAATCAAAATTCTTGGAGAATCACTACCGAATAGCCGGTATTGTTCTCATCGTCGGATTCAATTGACTTGCCGCCGAAAATTATGCTGTAGTTCTTGCCGAAGGGCAAATTTATATCACCTACACGGTGAATTGTTTCGGCTGTTTCTTGTAAGATGAAGAAATAGCTGAGCTTTCTTTCGAGCCCTTCTTGTCGAAAAGCGGAGCTTTGTCCGAACGGAATTCCTTCCTCATAATAAGGCATTTCTTCGTCATCGTCATTGATTTTTATTGAGATGAGGTCTTGTTCTTTGCAAGCGTTTATAAAGCGGCGCTTGTAGTAATCTAAAGAATGTTCTTCGGGATAGTCGTTGAATTCAATAAATTCGATGTTTCCGGCCTCGCCTGTGGCAATCAGCAACTCTCTTTTGCCGGCTTCGGCGTTGACGTTAAAGGTCTGACCTCCGATGTTGATACTGTTCGAGCCAACAGGCAGGACAGTTGCGATTACGGAAGTGTAATAGAATTTTGCGTCAATTTCAGTCGGAATCAGTGGTGGGATATTAATCGACAACTTGTCTGCGTCCGGCACCATATTGACTATTTGAGTGAACACTCCTTCGGGAATATGTCGAATCGGAACTGCTTCTTCGGTATCCTCAATCAGCGACAATCTTATCTCTCCGCTGACAGGATCCTGATTAACAACGATGAGATAGTATCGTTCACTTTCTAAAGTTTCAATTCCTGCAAATAATAGATTCGCGGGCTGAGTTGCCGTAAACAGTGTGATCGGCGCAATACCTGAGGGCACATACATCGCTTCGGAAACGTCGCCAAAAGCAATATTTGACGCCAAAACCATCCCTGATTTGTATTTGAGCGAGTCACTGTCCCAGCTGCCGCTTTCAAGCGAATCGTAATATCGAGTGCCCAGCGAAAGTGTGATGTTGCCGCTGTTGTAATTACCCTGAACAACTCTAATGACGGATCTTCCCGTTTGGGGAGAAAGATATATCGGTTCTGCCAAGACCGTCATGCCTGCATCGGTTTCCGCGGAGTCGAAGACAAAGACTGTGTATTTTTGGGTTACAGCAAGCGAAGTGCTGACCGTACTCGAAACTTCATCGTTAATATAAGAGCCGATAATATCAGGAGTAAGTGAACCGCAGGCTACTAATGACTCATAGATACCAATCCTGTCTGTTTCAAGATTTTCAGCAATTTTGTCATCCTCGTTTTTCTTCACATCAACTGTTTGTCGTGAAAAATTAACCGCGCGGAAGTCTGCGTTTTGTTCTTCTTCTTTCACGAGGGGAATCATCTCCTGCTCTTCATCCTGATATTCATTTATCAGCTGAAGTATTGGCGCAGAAGCTGTTCCGCTGATCAGGAGTATATACTGCCCTTCGTTTACTGCAAATTCATTCAAGTCCAAATTGAACAAGCCGATAAGAGTTTCTTGCTCAGCTTGAGTTGCTGTAAGTGACACGGGCATACCGCCGCTGCGAACTTCGAATTGTGGGCTTTGTCCCCTGTATTTGATGTTCGCCGCAAGCACTTCGCCGTTTTGACAGCCTGCAGTTAATTTGAAAGAGAGACTTAAGTCGGGTATGGCATTAAATAATTTGACATAAGCTACCTCTGCTTTCGGGGACAGTCCTACCGTTGAATAAAGTGTTATCAACGTATCCATAACTCTGTCTAATGAGTCGCCGGGGGCTGTAGGCAATGCGAAAATCGTATAATATGTATTACGGATAAATCTAATTTTTCTCGAGGCTTTGAATTCTTGTTGCCCGTCTAAAGTTACATAGGGATACGAAGAATCAGACGGCGGTCTCATAGTTTCTGAACATTCTGCAAAAACTATAGGCATTGTGAAAACTTCTGAACTCAGATGAAGCACTCTGTCCTGCTTGTCTCCCGCAAAATTAATAAATCGAACACCGACTGATTCTGTCGGAGGCGGAGGACTGACCAGATCAGGGTTTTCCTCAGTGCAAGAACTAAGAACAATGATGCCCGAGGCTGCTAAAAATATAGAAATCATTAAAAATATGCGTGTCATTGAAACTGCCTCGATAAATAAAAATATCTGTTATTGTTCCGGGAACAAATCGTATGACATATATCAAAGATACTGTCTGCTTTATTGACTCAAAATTACGATAAATTATTTTAAGGGCAATGAGATATTGATATGTTTCCGATCAGTATAAGGGGTGATAACGGTTAAAAGTCTCCGTTTATCATCTGTATAACTTGATTGTATCTTGGAATAATCAAATAAAAGTTGTATGTTCCTTGTGAGAGTGGATTGAGCGAAAAAATGTTTAATTAAATTATGAAGATTTTTGAAATTATGGTTGATGCCGACTGCATATTAAAATATCTGGATGAAAATATTGAACGACTTAAACTTGAGTATCGACTCACAAAGATTGGGCTGTTTGGTTCTGTTTCCCGTGGTGATCATACGAAGGAAAGTGATATTGATTTGTTGGTGGAGTTTGAGTCTGATACTGCCGGTTTGTATGACATAAAAGATAAATTAAAGAGAGAGATTCAGGAAAAATTTGATCGACCTGTGGATATTTGCAGATTGAAGTATATTAAACCTGTTTTTTTAAAACAAATCCAATCCGAGACAAGATATGTTTAAGCCCGGGCATAGAGATTTTTCGTGTTTGCTTAATATCATTGATTCGATAATCAAGATTAAAAATTATTCGAAGCAATTCAAAAATGCAGATGATTTTTATGAAGATTCGAAATCTTTTGATGCAGTAATGATGAATTTTGTTGTGATCGGCGAAATGGCTGAGAAGCTTTCTGAAGACTTCATAATTGAAACAGAAACTCAAATTGATTGGTTCAAAATAAGAGGATTCAGGAATATAATAGCGCACAATTATTTCGGAATTGACGCTGAGGAAGTTTGGCAAATCATTTTTGACAATTTGGACAAATTAGAGTCAGATATAAAATCAATCACAGAAAATTCTTAATCTTGTTTTATGCGGATTAACATTTTTTTTCTTAATCCTGACCAGCCTGCTTAATCTTCTTCAATCCTGTTCAAAATCTTTTCCTCCGCTGATTGCAACTCAATCACATCCAAAACCTTATCCTCCAAATTGTAAACTGTAATTGTCATGCTTGTAGAATCCGAGTCAACTATTGCATAGTGATAGTCTTTGACAGATTTCAGTGTGTAGTCCTTGTCTTTCGGAGTATACAGGGGCGCTCCTCCGCCGGCAATTACTATGTGATATATCCCGTTGATGAAATTCTTCTGATAGAAATGAGAGTGTCCGCTGACAACAAGATCTACATCTGCCGGCTCAAGTAACTCTGTTGTGATTCTAATCATATCGGAGCTTTCGCCGTGTCCGCCGCCGCAATATGCAGGGATGTGAAATATGGCAATTTTGAACTGTGCGGATGTTTCGCTCAAGTCTTTTTTGATAAATTTATATTCCTCGCTGCCGCGTCCGAGAGAGCATTCCGAGTTTAAAACGAGATAATGAATATTACCGCAATCGAATGAATAGTAATCAGGGTTTCCTGAATTCGGAGATACGGCCTGAGTAAAAGCCTTTGTGTTTATTTCCAAGCCCTCATGATTACCGGGAGTATTGAAAAACGGCACGGACGCAGATAGGTTTAGCTCTGCATCAGTGAAAAATTCTTCTTTCCAACTATTATATGATGCGCTCATACATAAGTCGCCGCCATAAAGCGAGAACAAAGGGTTGTGTGAGGCGATTTTGTCCGCACATATTGAATGTGTTTCAGGATTGGATCGGCAATCGCCCATCAATGCAAATTTGAATGATTCACCTTGATCCACAAGAGTGCCGAAAGCCGCCTTTGCGCTTGTGTCTTTATTGACTACACAGTAGTAATTATAAGTCTGTCCGGCTGCCAATCCCTTTATTTTAATTCTATGAACAAAAGATCGATATTTAGCATTTGTTTCAACAGAATGATGTGTATAAAACTCTGCAATTTTTTCGCTGTCGGCATTGTTAACTACAACTGTAACGCTGTCCTGAGTATTTGTTTCCGCCAGAACGGTTACCCCGGTTTTTGTCAATGCCTGCAAGTAGGGCTTCATCACAAACTTTGCAGGATGTTTTACATTGATGTCAGTGCAGGCAGCTGTCGCGAAAGAGATTGCTCCGATTATTATTAGTGTGAGTATTCTTTTCATAATTTACTTCTTAGTTTCTTTTAATTTTGAAAATACTTCAATTGCGATCATCAATCCTAATGAGAAAAGAACTGAGGATATAATCAGCAGAGTCCAATGTCCCGCCGGAAGATACAGCCAAAATATTTGATAAGCCAGCGCGCTTTCGGTGACAATCAGCATGATAATTGCCGGTATTAAGGTAAAATATTTGGGCTTTTGTTTGCTTGTGAAATACACTGTCACTACAAAGAGGGCAATAGTCGCGATCAGTTGGTTGGATGAGCCAAATACGGGCCACAATGCTTTATAACCGCCTCCGAGGCAAAGTAAATATGCTAAAACAAGACCTGATCCTGTCGCGAAAAATCTGTTGTTGAATATCCCGCCGTACTTTTTGCCGACGGTTTCCTGAACGATATATCTGCTGAGGCGCGCGCTTGTGTCGAGTGTTGTCAATATGAAAGCGTTGAGCATTAATACACCAAAGGATATGCCGAGCGCGAGCGGAATGCCGAGTGATTCCGTAGTCAAGCCGAGCGCGGTTCCGAACACGATATTAGCGCTTTGTGTCATAAGGTTTTGGAAGATATATACTCCTGCGATTGATCCGCCTCCCGGATTCCACTGCAATACGCTTGCTATCATTACAATAACAAGCAAAGCCAAGAATCCTTCGGTAAGCATACTGCCGAAGGAGACGAGCCGTCCTTCTTTTTCAAGGTTCAACTGTTTGGCGGTCGTGCCGCTTGATACAAGTGAATGAAACCCCGAAATAGCACCGCAGGCAACGATTATAAACAACATCGGGAACATCGGCCCTTTGATACTGTCGAATCCTGTGAAAGCCGGAGCGTTGATCTCGGGAGCCAGAACAATTGTTCCGACCAGCCCAAGCAGCAGACCGATAATCAGTAAATACATAGACAGATAATCGCGAGGCTGGAGCAAAAGCCAAACCGGGAGTGTTGCTGCGACGAGAGAATAAACTACGGCAAATATCAACCATAGATCGTGACTCAAGACAATCGGGAACTGTTCTCCGAGAAGGATGAGACCGAACAGAGCTCCGAGACCGAGGATTGTTCCGATAATAGTATTGAATCCTTTGCGGAAAACAGCGATTCCAAAAATTACGGCTATGACCATTATGCCGAGTGTCGGCAGGACTATTTCAGGTTTTTCGGTCAGAGTCTTTGCTGTCAAATCAGCGAAAACCGCCTGAATCAGAACAAGGGTCATCCATACGAAAACAGCGAATATGATCTTAGCTCTGTTTGAAATCACATTGCCGGTTATTTCAACCAGCGAAACTCCTCTGTGCCTGACAGATATCATCAGTGCAGCGTAATCATGTACCGCGCCCATAAAAACAGATCCTACCAGAATCCACAATAAGGCAGGCAGCCAGCCGAACAAAGCAAAGGCGAAAATCGGTCCGACAATCGGTCCGGCTCCGGCTATTGACGAGAAATGATGCCCGAATAAAATCGATGATTTAGTCGGCACATAGTCCATTCCGTCGTTAACTTCATTGGCGGGAGTTGGGTTGTTGCTTTGACCGATTAATTTTTTCTGAATAATCTTGCCGTACCAATTGTACGCGAACACAAACCAAATCACGGCAAATATTATTATCGTCGCTGCATTCATTATTTGCTGTCCTTTATGTTGTTTGTTTTTCGTACTTTCTGAAACCTTGCCGAAGGTGAAGAAACCTTCGGAAGGTGTGATCTATATTCTTCGGTGTCTGACATCCTGCCAAGAGTCACTTATCAACCACAAACTTAACAGATTGATTAATATTCGCAGCGATCAGATTACAAAAATACATTCCTGACGACAAAGATACGCAATCTATCGGAATTTCGTTTTTGCCGGGCGTTAGTAAGCCGGAATAAATTGTTGATATATGATTTCTGGAAATGTCTGTGATTGTGATTTCAGCTTGAATTGTTTCAGGAGAGATGATTTTTATTGTGCTGTTGATTATTGCGGGGTTGGGTGAACAATATAGAATTTTTATTCGTTCGCTCGGAACAGTTTCGTCAACTAATACGGTCTCCCAACGAGGTTTTAAGACTAAAGGATCTCCGAATGCGATATATTGGCCATCTGAAGATAAATCAAAATAGACACTCTGAATCATATCCGAGTCATATGTGTACGGAGTGTCCCAAAAACCTACTTTAAAAACATAGAGCCCCAAACCGGTTGTCGCTACTACATATTGTCCATCGGCCGATATTTTAGCGTCTCGAACAGTGTTGAAGTCATACTTATAGTATTTAATCGTATATATATTCGTATAATCACGAATTGTTATACCTTCCTTGTAAAAGCAGATAATATTTAATCTATCCTTTGTCAACAGCGTTTTTAACGGGAAACCGTCAGCATATTTTATCAACTCTCCGGTATCAGTATCTATAATAGCTGAGGCTCCAGCCAAGTCTGAATGGTCACGTCTACTACTTGTAGTTATAAAGTATTTATCGTCAAAAGTGATTTCTAATTGATCAGTTGCCCACATCACCATAGGGTCAAAAGTATTGATTACTTTTTTCTTATCCAGATCTATTATAGATAAGTCATGTCCGACAACAGCAGCTACACGATTGCTATTATGATAGCAAGATAGAGCATAAAGACTCTGAAAAGAATTTGCCAAGGAATCATAAGAAGAATGAATTGACCAGTCATTTGTATTCCAGACAGTCAAACCAAGAACCCATCTGCTATTTTTATTAAAAAAAGGTTTGGCTCCGACAAGGTATTTGCCGTCATGTGAAAAATCTAGGCAACTATAGCATTTTATGCTTATTTCTGTTTCCTGCGAGCCATCTATGCTTTTTATCAAATCCCCTGTTTCAAAATTATAAATATCAATAGCCCCTTGTCTATTCATACGAGCAAGCATAGTATTATCCGGACTAATAGATACTCCGATAGAGCCGGTATTTATATCCTTCTGCCAAACCACATCACTCGAATCTCCCGCGAAAACTTTTCCGCTTAAAACAATTAAAACCGTGAGAATTACAATAAATCGTAACATAATAGCCCTTTCTAAAAAACATCATACAGATATTACTAACTTAATTAGTGTACGGATGTCGGTAGATTCAATTTGATTTTGATATGAAATTTTCCGCACCTTCGGAGGGTTTCTTCACCCTCCGAAGGATTGTGTTTCCTAAAATATAAGCAATAAATCAATGAAAAAAATTATGATTAATATAGTTGTGGTTTTGATAATATTTTGTTCGATTTTGCTTATATTAATTTTTTGTATAGGTCATTATCGAGAAATATTTCGGAGACCTTAACAGTATTGAAAAAGCTCAAACCCGGGGTTGAGCTCGAGTTTGTAAAAAAAATGAAAAACAACTTTTTAAAATTAGTTTGATCGGAATAAATATAATGAAAAACATATTGCTTTTAACCGCTGTGGCGGCTTTTGCTCTGATATTCAGCGCATGTGAAAAGAAAGAAGAAATGAAAAACTCGGAGACTCCTGTGACGGAACTTACAAAAGTTATTCAAGAACGTGTCGATGTTTATGTGCCGACAGTTATAAAAGCTGATATTTCGCATCTTAGCGACAACCAGAAAAAAGTGATTGATATATTGATCGAAGCCGGCAAGTTCGCCGATGAGATCTTCTGGAAACAAACATCATCAGACGCGATAGCGATCAGAGACTCTCTTGCTAATATGACTACACCCGAAGCGATTGCCGCTTATAAATTTGTGAAAATCAATTACGGTCCTTATGATCTGATTGAAGAAGGCAAACGCTATATCGGCGAAGGTCTTGAAAAGAAACCGGCAACGGCGACTTTCTATCCCGTAGATATGACAAAAGAAGAATTCAACGCTTATGTCGCAGCTCATCCCGAACAGAAGGAAGCTCTCGAAAGTCTTTATACTATTGTAAGACGCGACGGCGAAATGCTGACCACTACTCCTTATCATGTTGAATATCCCGAACAACTTAATGTAGCTCAGAAATTAGAAGAAGCGGCTCAGTTTGCTGATAATCCTTCATTGAAAAAATATTTATTACTCCGTGCCGAAGCTCTCAAGACTGACAATTATTATGACAGCGATATGGCTTGGATGGAAATAAAAGATAATGACATCGATGTTGTTATCGGTCCGATTGAAAGCTATGAAGACGGTTTGTTTAACTATCGTGCGGCTTATGAAGCTGTTGTATTTGTCCGTGATTTGGAGGCGACTAAAGAGCTCCAGATGTTTAAAGATCATATCATGGAATTCGAAAACAAACTTCCTTATGATAAAAAATATATCCGCGCTAATGTTGACGGCAGCAAAAACATTCTCAATATGGTGAACGTATGCTACTTCGGCGGCGATTGCCAAGCCGGCACAAAAACTATCGCCTGCAATTTGCCGAACGATCCAAAGGTTCGCGCAGCCAAAGGCGGCGGTAAAAACCAGATGTATATGAATCTGATCAGAGCAAAATTTAACAAAATCGTTATCCCGATTGCCGAGACAATTCTCGATCCTTCCTTGATGCCTTTTATCACAGAAAAAGCGTTCACCGGATTTATCACTTTGCATGAGATTTCTCATACACTCGGTCGCGACTATGTGTACGGCAAAGATAAAGAAACGGTTCGCAAAGCTCTTAAAGAAAGATATTCAGCGATAGAAGAAACAAAAGCTGATATTTTGAGTATGTATAATCACGGTCACTTGATCGAAATGGGAACTTATACAAAGGAATACGGCAAACAGGCAATGGCTACATATATAGCCGGTCTCTATCGTTCAATCAGATTCGGCGCTGAAGAAGCTCACGGCAAAGCCAATATCATCCAGCTGAATTTCTTGCGTGAAAAAGGCGCTGTTGTTCTGCAGGAAGACGGTAAATTCAATATCAACGAAGATATTTTCTTCGCTTCTGCCGGCGAACTCGCTAAAATCGTATTGACTATTGAAGCTGAAGGCGATTATGAAGCCGCGGGCGAAATACTCAAAACTTACGGACAAATGACTCCGGAAATTAAAAACACAATCGCTAAATTGGCGACGGTTCCGAGAGATTTGAATACGACTTACTCGATAACAAAATAGAAAAAACTTACCGGCGCGGCCGGTCAAACATATAAATCTACAGCAAGGAATAATAATGACAGACATTAAAGTTACGCTTAAAGACGGTTCAAATATTGATAATACGGATTGGAACAATCTCAGGTTCGGAGTTTACTTTTCAGACCATGTATTCATGTCAGATTTTAAAAACGGCGAATGGGGCGACGATCGTATCATCCCTTATGGCCCGATGCAGGTAGATCCGGGAATGTGTACATTGCATTACGGACAGACAATATTTGAAGGACTCAAAGCTTTTCCCGATAAAAACGGCGGCGTGAATCTTTTCCGTCCGGACAAAAACGCGGCACGTTTGAATCATTCAGGCGCAATGGTTTGTATCCCGGCTTTTGACGAAAATTTATTCGTCGACGCAATTAAAAAACTCGTTAAAATTGATAAAAAATGGATTCCGCAGAAACGCGGCGAATCTTTGTATCTTCGTCCCGTTTTGTACGGATCGAGCAATTTCCTCGGCGTTCACGCTTCTGAGGAATATAAGTTAATCATTATGACTTCTCCTGTCGGTTCATACTATGCCGAAGGACTTAATCCTGTTGATATACTTGTTTCTGACACCTATGTCAGAGCCGTAAAAGGCGGACTCGGCTCAGCTAAAACGGCAGCTAATTACGCTGCTTCAATGCTCGGCGGAGCTAAAGCCAAAGAGTTGGGCTATGCTCAGGTTCTCTGGCTCGACGGCGTTTCTCGCAGCTTCATTGACGAAGTCGGCGCTATGAATATAATGTTCCAAATCGGAGATGAACTTGTTACTCCGTCTCTTGAAAGAGGAGCCATTCTCAACGGTGTTACTCGCGATACAGTTCTGACTTTGGCGAAAGATTGGGGCATGAAAGTAAGGGAACGCGATATTACTATCGATGAAATCTTGAAAGCAAACACTGACGGAACTTTGAAAGAAGTATTCGGAACAGGTACGGCAGCGGTTATTTCTCCGGTCGGCAAATTGACTTATAAGGGCAAAGATCTACTTATCAACGGCGGCAAAATCGGCAATTTAGCTCAGAAGATGTATGATACAATTACAGGTCTTCAGTACGGCGAAATTGAGGATACACACGGATGGATTCAGCATTTTGAAGTGTGATAAGATTGTAACAGTCTGAATTAGACAATATATCGTTAAAAACAAAGGGCGGAAGATTTTCCGCCCTTTTTATTTATGTCCTACATCATCTCTTCCGTTAATCTCTCGGCCATGGCAATTGCTCCGTCGAGGGCATTACCTTTTGGTTTGACACGATTGAAAACCGGATGAGCTTTGATTTTTTCATTGAGCATTTTTTCGAGTAAAGTGTCGTTTTCAACCACACCGCCCATAAGAGCGACATTGATTTTTTTTGTTTTATAATGCGGTTGGAGCGCAAAAAGCAACTCCATTAAGTGATCTGCTGAACGATTAATAATATCCAGACACATTTCATCTCCGGCTTCGGCGCATTGCATAACGACCGGAGTCAGCATCTGATATTCAAAAGCCCGCTCGGAATAAGCTTTTACGATTGTGCGTGGATTTTCGATGTCGATAAAGGGGAATAGCTCTGTTAGCCTGTCCGTCAGTATAGTCGGCTTGCCTCTGCCGTCGATTGCGCGAACCACTGCCGTTAGACCTTCGCGTCCGATCCATGCACCGCTGCCTTCGTCGTCGAGTTCGATACCCCAACCGCCGCAGCGTACGAGTTTGCCTTTAGCCGGTTTGCCGAGGGATATTGATCCTGTCCCTACAATTTTGATTATACCGGGGCCGCCTGCAAAGGCTCCTTCCAGAGCGATTTCAGCATCACTTGTGACAGTCAAATCATTGATTGTCATTTTCTGCCCGCGGGCCAAAGTTTTTAGCAATTGGGCTGATCTCATTTTTTCTTCTTCGAGCCAAACACCCGCCAGACCAATAACAATTGCGTCGAGTTCCATAGTATCTATTTTTGCCTGATCGCAGAGATCAGCTATTACATTCAATAATCGTTCGCATGACTCTCCCACTCCGACAGCACCCACACGAGTTGTTCCGGCACCGGAATGCGCGATAATTTCACCTTTTCTCGCAAGAATGCCTCTGGTACGAGTTCCGCCGCCGTCAATGCCTATCATCGTATAATTGTTATTTGCAGCCATTTAAAACCTTTTTTTAGATTTATAGGGTCAATATTTGTTTCTTTTTCAGTTGATAAAGTCTCAAAAATTGTGCCGGATTGGTCGGGATTTGAAAATATATTTATATTAGTTTACTGTGTGCTGTGAGCGGAGTTATAGACGTTCCCTGAGCGGAGCCGAAGGGAATAGCACAGCCGAGCAGCAGGCAAAGATTTCCCTTCGGCTCCGCTCAGGGAACGGTTTTGCTTATTTATACCTGTCAGTCTTCTTTTGCTTTTGGAGGAACCCATCCTTTCCTTTTCCATTTAACGAGTTCGATACGAACACTGCCGACGTAAACTTTCATTTTTGCTACTATGGGAACACGGGCCTCATCGTCGCTGAACCAACCCTCGAACTCTCCTGATATTCCATAAATACCGTCCCATTCGGCTTTCCCGCTGAAATAGCTTGTTCGTACAGGATAAGGAATTATATCGACTTCTACAGATTCTTTTTTGTCGCTGAACCACAGGAAGGAGTTCTCAAGCTCTCGGTCAATCAGAGTCGAAATTTTCATACTGTCTTTTGAACCACAGAATCGTCTTGCCATAAAGAACAGTGATAAGCCGTCGGAGACGTCGATCCCGGTTGATATAGTATCGAAACGAACTTGTTTTTTGCCGTGCCATTTATAGTTGAGGATTTTGTTTTCGTCTTGTTTGAACCATATTTTTTGAGTATCCCAACGCTCGTCTGTTATTTTGATTTGTCCGACGAATTGCTGTGATCTGCGAAAATTTGTATCTGCCCAAGTATGAAATATCGCGTGCAGATCGACAAAGGGCAAACCACTGCGTGAGTTCATATATCCGACGGCTTTGTAGACAGGGCGTCCGCTGATGCTGTCGATTTTTTCAGAAATGATTTTTACCGAGCCGAGTCTGATGCCGATGAAAGTTACTTCGTATTCCAGTTCTTCGCCCGGGCTGAACACTTGAGCGGAAAGCCTGCCGTTCGGAACGAACATATACAGGCACAGCAGAATTATAAATATATAGGAAAATTTGTTTGTCATAGTGATTTACCGGTTATTAGTTATAAATTCAACATAAAATTACGGTCTCAGCTTGTTTAATATTTATTTCATCTTTGATATCTTCTCAGCGGCCGGGAACAGGTCAATTGCTTTCAATATCTGTTTGTCTGATTTTCCAATCACTTCAAGCAATGCTTCGTAGCCGCCGAGTTTTCTCGCTATTTCGGCTTTTATCCTGTTCTTTATATATTCATAATCAGTCGCGAACATCTCTTTCTCCCATTCAATTTCTCGGCTGAGAGCTAATGTTTTGAACTCCGCAATCATTTGGGAATTGACTTCAAAATTCCTGATAAAGTCATCGGTTTTGCCTGCGTACTTGTTTCTGATTGTTTCATAGTCTAATACATTCGTAACGTAATCGAAAACAATGCTGTTTCTTCTGATCTCAATGCTCAGCGGCGTGATTGTGTCTTGTTCCACTATGTAGTCGGGAGTGATTCCTCCGCTTCCGAAAACTGTGCGGCCGTGCTCGGTTTTGAATTCCGGGAGAGAATCTATGAAGCCGAGACTGATATCATCGTTTAATAAATTTGCTTTTAATTTCTCAACTGAGTTATTAATATAAGAGCCGTCCCTGAGTTCCAATCTGCCTGCAAGATGTTCGTATGCGATTTTGTTCTTGAGGGAACGTTGTATGCATCTGCCTGATGCGGTATGATAACGAGAAATTGTAAGTCGGAATGCCGATCCGTCAGCCAGATCGTATTGTCTCTGAACAAGTCCTTTGCCGAATGAAGTAGTGCCGACCACAAGACCTCGATCCAAATCCTGAATGGATCCGGAAAGAATTTCGCTTGCCGAGGCAGATGATTCGTTTATTAGAACTATCAAAGTAATATTCTTGAAATTGCCGGCGGCTGATGAACGATAGATATCATCAAAGCCTTTGTCTTGGCGTCCTTTGGTATAGACTATAATTTTGTTTTCTTCTAAGAATTCGTCAGCACAGAGAACTGCCTCACGCAGGAATCCACCGGGGTTATTTCTCAAATCCAAAATCAGTCGTTTCATTCCTTGCTTTGAGAGTTTCTTCAAGGCATTGCTGAGTTCATCATGAGTCGTTGCAGAAAAGCGATTGATTTGAATCAGACCAATGTCTTGAGACACAATAAAAGCTGCGTCCACACTGTTGAAAGGAATTTTGTCGCGAGTGACATTGATAACGAGTAGAGAGTCAATCCCTTGTCTTGATATATCAAGTTTGACAGTTGAACCTTTTTCACCCTTGATTCTGTTAGGTATACTGTCGCGGTCGATACCCACGGCTGATTGTGCGTCCACATTGATTATCTTGTCGCCTGCGACTAAGCCTGCTGATTGAGAGGGTCCGCCGTCGATGGTTGAAACAATAACGATAGTATCTCTAAGGACTTTGTAGCTGATGCCTATGCCCTCGAAGCTGCCGCGAAATTCTTCTGTGACTAATCGCATATCTTCGCTGTTGATATATAAGGAATGAACATCGAGTTTTTCCATAAGCCCGATTAAGGCCGCTTCGGTCAGCTGATCAGGATCAGTTTCGTCTACATAGTCATTAAATGAAGTATTTAATATCTTATTAAATTTATCCGTGTTTTCAGAAACGGGATCATTGTGCAGCAAATGTTGAAATTTGATGCCGAGAATCGCGCCGATCAGCAGGGCAGGGATAACGAGTGAATATTTCCGCATGCATTTATCTCAATTTTATTTTGAATATTTTGTCAATCACACAATTTAATATTGTTTCGGCTGAGTTGCAAATACAATTAAATATAAGATATTCCGTTT
>JAQIDA010000152.1 GCA_027858275.1 Candidatus Kapaibacterium sp.
TTCAAGGAGTTTATTGTGAAAGTCAAAATTAATTTATGGTCGATTAGAGAACTTGAAAAACACTTTGAAGGTATTTGTGAAAGTGGTGTTCAGAACGTCATCGACGCTCTCAGAAGCAATTGCCGAGACATGGAGAAATCAAGCTCATTAAAAAGAGATTACACCGTGATTTTGAGAGAAGCTAAAGGAAAGATGATCAAACTCAGCAACTAAGATTTTTATAGATAATTAATTCAAAGCACAAAAGCATAAATATGTTTTTGTGCTTTTTTTGTTTGTAATTATTACAGCCCGACAATCTCCTTCACAATCCCCCTCGCGCAAACAATCTTACTCGCAGGCTCAAATGATTTGACCTCATCGGTATTCTTCTTCAAAATACTGATCGTATTATCATCACCCCCGAAGCCGCTTCTCGGAGCGGTTGCGGAATTCACTACAATCATATTACAATTTTTCTTCTCAAGTTTCTTGCGCCCGTATTCAATCTCTTTTTCGCTTTCGAGCGCGAAGCCGATAACTATTTGCGATCCTGTTTTATTAGCACCGAGATGCGCCAGAATATCTTTCGTTTCCTTCAATTCGAGAGTCATATTATTGCCGCTGCCGTCCTTTTTGATTTTCCCGTTTGCGGGATTAGCAGGCGTATAATCAGCAACTGCCGCCGCCATAATCGCAATATCAGTATCGGCAAACTCTTTGACTGAGGCATTGAACATTTCTTCGGCTGTAGTAACATTAATAATATTAACAGCTGACGGAGCATCAATATGAACCGGCCCGCTTATCAATGTAACGTCTGCACCGGCTTCCTTAGCTGCCGCTGCAAGAGCGTAGCCCATTTTGCCGGTAGAATGATTTGTTATGTATCGCACATCGTCGATCTTTTCAACAGTCGAGCCTGCTGTTATAATAACTTTCTTGCCCTGCAACAATGATTCATCCAAAGGGAAACGATTGGGCGAATCAGTGAAAGCATCTTTTATATAATTCATCAGCACCGGAATATCCGGCAATCTGCCGAGGCCGACCAAACCGCTGGAAAGCTGACCGTCACCCGGAGGAATAATCATATAGCCATATTCTTTCAACAAACGAACATTGCGCTGAGTCGCCGGGTTTACCCACATGTCAGTATCCATTGACGGAGCGATCAACATAGGAACTCCCGTCGGCAGAGCAGTCGCAACCGTCGCAAGAGATGTATCACAAATTCCGTTAGCCAAGCGTCCGAGAGTAGTCGCCGAGCAAGGAGCGATAATCATCAAATCAGCCCAATGGGCCAACTGTATATGCCACGCGCCTTCGCTTTGTACGGCTTCGTCGAACATCTCGCAGGCAACAGCTGAACGAGATAAATTCTCCAGCACCATAGGTGTCACAAAATTCTTAGCCGAAGGAGTCATCACCACATTCACATGAGCCGAAGCGCGCATAAGCTCTCGAACAAGCAATGGAGTTTTATAAGCGGCAATCGAGCCGGTAGTTCCGACAATTATTTTTTTGTTTTTCAGTATTGAAGACATTATTGAATACTCACAATGATTTCATATCGTTATTTTTGTAAATATAGCGAATCTTATAACGACGGCAAAAAAAATCAGCTTGGCTAAGCATGAATACCGTTAAAGTTTCTGAGTTGTGCTCTATAGCAATCACTGACAACCATTTCGCCAAGCGACTGTCGGATTAATTTTAAGATTCATTATAGTCATTCGCTGAAAATATCGTAAATTGGTATGAATGAATTGTGGACTATAATTAGATAAAATGGCATCACTACAAAACAGACTCAAATCGCTGGTTTCCGATACAATGATATACGGAGTGTTTACGATTGTCGGTCGTTTCCTGTCATTTATGCTGACTCCCATGTATACGAACTATCTTACCATGGAAGAAATGGGCAGCATAGGCTATATTTTTCCATTGATTGCCTTTGTAAATCTCTTTTATTGTTTCGGAATAGACTCAGCCTTTATGCGTTTTTTCAAAGAAGGCGATCTCGATAACAACCGAAAAGTATTCTCACACGCATATACATTCATAATGCTCATTGGAGGGATCTTTACATTCTTTCTGATGTTCAACGCAGAAGCCGTTGCAGCAGCAATAAGCAGCAGCAGTCGAATTGATCCAAATCTAATCAGAATAGCAGTATTAATCCCGTTCTTAGACTCTCTGATGGTTGTTCCTTACGGATTATTGAGGATGACTCGTCACGCAAAAAAATTCGCAATCACAAGATTTATTTTAATAATAATCGCGGTTGTTTTAAACTTTGTATTTATCGTTAATTTGGATTTCGGTCCTACCGGAGCTTTCGCGGCTCAATTGATTGCAACGACAATTGGTGTAATAATTCTGCTCCCTGAAGTTATTAAACATTTGAAATTCACATTCGATAAGAAATTATTCAAATCAATGTTAATGTTCGCCTTGCCGACCCTTCCCGCCACCTTATCCGGAATGGTGCTGCAAGTCGCTGACCGCCCGATCCTTGAACTGCTCGCCAATGACAGAGCAGTAGCTATGTATACAGTCAATTATCGCTTGGGAATCCCAATGATGATATTTGTCGCGATATTCGAGTACGCTTGGAAACCTTTTTATCTGAACCGTCACAAAGACAAAGACGCAAAACAATTATTCTCGAGAATTATGACCTATTTCACACTGATGTGTGCCTCGGTTTTCCTGACTACGGGTTTCCTGATGGAGTTCATGGTCAGAGCTCCCGGAATAGGGGGGCGTTTCATCAATCCTGAATATTGGAGCGGAATGGGTATCATCCCGATAATTTTAGCGGGTTATTATTTCAACGGCGTGTTCAATAACTTCGCCGCAGGTTTCCATATTGAGAAAAAAACAAAATACTTGCCTATAGCAGTCGGTTCCGCGGCGATAGTGAACATAGCTTTAAACTTCATTTTGATACCGATCATCGGCTATTGGGGCGCGGCTTGGGCAACTCTCAGCGCATATATCGTCAGTGCCGTTACACTATACTTCTTTGCCCGAAAAGTCTATCCGATTGATTATGAATGGCGGCGCATATCCGTAATAATTTTCTCAACGGCGGCAGTGTTCAGTCTCGTTAATTATTTCGGAGATATATTTCTGTATATAGTATCGGCGTTTGTATATATCCCCGAGCAACTGTCTGCTATTGGGGAGTATTCAAAACTTATGCTGCGCATCGCATCTGTTGATATGAACGTTGATGCTCTTGCAAACATCCCCTTGATCTTATCATTTGCTGCAAAAGTCCTTGCAGTCGGTCTCTTCCTGATTCTGTTGAAACTACTGGGATTTTTCAGCGGACAGGAAATCGCAATGATCAAAAAACTCTTCAAAAGAGCATGACCTGTTAATTGTTCCGAATTTTTGATTTGTATATTGTTCAACTTCAGCTAATTCCGGCGGGCTGAAAGCCCAACTTAATTCAGCCCAAGGCAACGCCTTGGGTAATGTTAACAAAATACTAATCGCCCTGAAAGGGCAGCTTAATTTCCGTTTTTTATTTGTCAGCGTTTTGTTTTAAATACTGTTTTAGTGCGAAAGTCAGCTAAAAATATCATCAACTATCTTGAAATCTTCAGGCATTATTAGACCGTTGAAAATTATAAGTGATCGCCTCGTTGCGACTTTCTCAAATATTCTTGTATTCATGCCGATTTCCCTCCCGAGGACAAAATCGATTTACTGATTGATTCCATAGGCTCAGTTGAAAAAATGAAATCTACCGGCAAACCGAATAGCTCACTTATTCTAAATGCAAGATCAAGACTCGGATTGTATTCTTCTCGTTCTAGATAACCGATGGTCTGATAATTCACACCTATCTTCTCGGCCATTTCCTTACGGCTGAGTTTCTGATCTCTTCTCAAAACAGCGATTCGATTATAAATCTTTCTCCGTTTCATATTATATTCCTTATTATATGTTGTAAAAATACAACAAAAATATAATAATCAAAATATTATATTGTGTTTTATAATAATACTGAACGAGATGATTTTCTGTTTTCTAAATGTTGGATAGGGAGAGCGAGAAAATAAATATGTCGATGTTTGAAGGAAACGCAAAAACCTTCCGGAGGGTTTTTCACCTTCAGAAGGTTTCTTCTATTCAAAAATATTTCAAATCCGGGACAGCGAATTTGAGCCGTCACGGGGTTTATATATTATCTGACAACAGCGAACTTACGATAAAACGCGCTGCCGTTAAACGAAATTCTCAAGAAATACATTCCGGAGGAGAAATCGCTGATGTTTACTATTTTTGTCCCCCTTTTAATACTCTTGACCATTATACCGTTTGAATTAAAAATTTCAAAAGTACTAGTCTGATACAGAATTTCATCAGGAAAACTAATTTTCAAATAATCATTCGCCGGATTGGGGCACAATTTGATTTGAATCAATTTGTCCGGGATTTCAACCGAACTCAATCCCGACTCTTTCTCAATCATAATATCATCAATATAAAGCTTCGAACCTGAATTGATCATAGCGGAAACCGCGAATATAGCGTCGTCGGAAGGCTGAACGGAAATTTCAATCATGACTTTTTGCCACAATCTGTCTATTTTATTTATGGTATGAATAATATACTCTTCCGAAGTTATTTCAGCTCCCTGAGGTGAAAACGATATACTTAAAACATCCTCTTCTTCGAGTGGCATCCCGGATATTTTTACCCAAAAACTCAAATAGTACTTTTCATCTGAGTCGGTTTCGAATCTTTCGGATGTAAGCCATTTTTCTGAATCATCGTCAGAGTTTAATAACAGCAAAGCGAAATCACCCGATCTGGATTCTTCTTCAGTTCTTTGATAAGAATCGGAATCGTAGCGAACAAAATCAGTTTCAGACTCAAAACCTGTTTCTTTCACTTTGTAGATATTTTGAATTTCAGGCGCTCCGAATTCGTGTATACCTATATCAACAATAGATATATTGTCGTCATTGCCATCCCACAATCTTACAAGATTGAAATAATCACTATCGGGAAGATCATCAATATTGAGTCCCGCATCAATCGCAGGGCTTCCCGGCAAGAGCTTAAATAAATTTGCGTCAATATTTTCAAATCTCGGATCGGAGAATAAATTTCCGTAAGCATCCGTTGAATCTCTGTTGAAATTTGTTCTCAGATATTTGCCAAAACCGTTCGGAGAAGTTGATTCGTCCCAAAACAATCCGTCTTTTTGATAGACAATAGAATTTCTCAGTGAAAAATTGTGTTTTTGGGACGCGGCTATTTGGTAGCCCGGAACTATATTGCCGGATTTGTCAAGAGTATGATTGTTGGCGATTACGCAATTAATGACCTCAGCGTCAGAGACATTGTAATACAAACCCGATCCCTTTTCAGTAGCGATATTATTGGCGATAACACAATTGATAAGCGTAACATTTCCGGCGAGTCTGACTCCCGCTCCATATGCGGCTTTGTTCCCGTAGATCAAACAATTCTTGATTGTTGCCCTGGAATCCATTGCCGTTGAGCATGAAATTCCGCCTCCGGCGAACGGCATACCTTCGTGTTTGTTCTCATTAAAAGCGATAATACAATTTTCGATCTGAACCCCTGTCCCGTTTAGATATA
>JAQIDA010000154.1 GCA_027858275.1 Candidatus Kapaibacterium sp.
TTTATATTCTCGAAATACTAAATAAATATTGAGGCCTATGTCAATACGTCCCTATCGATTTCTACATCTGACTGACATTATTAAATTATCAATTCTTATCAGCCGAGACAGCTTACTACTCCGCAATAAACTTAAACACATAAGTCATTCCGCCGAGTTCAATCCTTAGAAAATATACAGCCGGAGGTAAATCTCCGTAAGATATTGTGAACTCATTGCCGAATAGATTGCTTGCCTCAGCGGTCATTATCTTGTTTGCGAGCATATCATATATCGTTGCTTTGATATTTGGATTAACATCTTCGCCGAATTTCAAAATCAGACTGCTATTTTTAGTGTTGTTAGTCATAGTCGGTCTGCCGCTCAGTTCATAGTCATCAACAGAGGACGGGGTCTGAATTGTGAAAGTTCTGACTTCCGGTCTAGTCACCGGCCCGCGCGAATTCCCGGCACCTACTGTCCATGAATAAGTTTTATTATAATCAAATATTTCAAGTGTATGCGAATAAGACTCAGCGTTATCTTTAAATACCAGAGTATCCGCAAACATCTTTATCATATATTTATTTAGTATTTCGAGAATATAAAATTCAGCATATTTTGCTGATGACCATTCAAAAGTAATCGCCAAAAGAGTATCTACATAATTATCTTCAGGGGCAATCAATGTGACATCCTCATCTACATGAGGAGTCACGAAACGGATAGTCCATAATTCAGAGGATGATCCAAAACCTATTGAATTGCCGGCTGTCACAGACCACGAATAAGACTCTCCATATTCAAAGAAATCCAATCTTTCGCTATAAGGCCCCTGATCGTTGTAGGTTAGACTGTCTCTATATATTGAGTCATCTTGATCATTAAATACTTCAAGAATATAAAATTCAGCATTTTCTACAGAATTCCACTTGAAATCTAAGGCAAGTATTGTAGAAATGCCTCCATTCACCGGCTCAATCAATTCGACTTGCCCGAGAGCTTCAGCCGGCGCTTCTATACTAAATACCCATGATTCTGATGTCGCTCCGAGTCCGTTTGCATTACCGGCTACAACTGTCCAACTATATGATTTTCCGTATTCAAAAACACTGATAGTTTTTGTTAAAGTATCCGCCGGGACTACATAATAGAGACTGTCTATATATACTACAGACAAATCCTCGTCAAGTACTTCAAGGAAATAATAATCCGCATTCGCGGCGGCTTTCCATCCAAAAGTAAGTGTCAGCAAAGTATCTGTATAATCGTTTTCAGGATAAATCAATTCTGCCTGATCCGGCAATATAGACGGAGCTTCAACTGTAAATGTCCTCGTTTCAGATACTGTAGCCAATCCGGATTCATTGCCGGAAGTCACAGTCCAAGTATAGGTCATTCCATATTCAAAAATATCGAGTGTTATAGCATAAATGTCGGCAGGTTCTGTAAAATACAAACTATCCGAGAACACAACTTCCGCCTGATCATCAATAATTTCAAGAACGTAAAACTCCGCGTTTGCTGCTGAATCCCAAACAAAAGTCAGTGTAGTGAGAGTGTCAGTATAGTTATCAATCGGCGAAACTAATATTGCTTGTGCCGGCAAAACCGGGGCTGTGTTTATATCAAAGCTTCTTGATTCTGATTTTGGGCCCATCCCCGCAGAGTTCCCTCCGGAAATATACCATATATACGACCTCTCATATTGAAAAATACTCAAAGTTTCTGAGTATGGTCCTGATCCGTCAACGTAGATACTGTCGTAATAAACAACAGTCATCTGATCGTCAAAAATTTCAAGGAAATAGAATGTAGCGTTCGGCACTTCATTCCATTCAAAAGTCACAGTCAAAAGCGTATCCGTATAATTATCTTCAGGCGCGATCAGCACAACCTGTTCAGTCGGAGGCTCCGGGTATACGAATTTGAATTTTGTTACATAAGTGTCATTGTTGCCGCCGGCGTGAGATGATTGGTGAGGCGTCCCGCTAATAATTTCGGAAGTTTGAGTTTTGGTAGTCGTCATACCCGCCATATAAAAACTGCTGTCGATACCGCTGACTGTACCGCAAGAAGCTTCATTTCCTTCGCCGCCAAAGTATGTCGCGTATTGACGCTGACCGCTCCCGTCAAAAATCGCGAAGAAAGAATCAGTGACTCCGGTCAGTGATGCTTTCATTCCGTTAGAACTTGCAATCGCAGCACCGCTTTTGGTGTTTCCGGATAAGTATATATAATTATCGATATCGCAGGAAACTTCAGGCGTAAAATCATCTTGTCCGCCGCCGTAATAAGTTCCCCACTGCCTTGTGCCGGCAGAAGAAAATTTTACAAGATACCCGTCCCAAGCACCGCCGTAGGAAGGCTGATGCGAACCGCTTGTCGCGATTGAGCTGTGGCTTTGAGTAAAACCGCTTGTGTAAATATTATTATCAGAATCCGTGCAAATTCCGAGACCTTGATCATTCGACCCGGTTCCGTAATAAGTCCCCCACTGACGAACTCCCGCAGCATTAAGTTTAGCGATAAAAGAGTCGAATTGGTTGCTGCCGCCGAAATTAGGCTGGTGGCTTCCGGATGTAGCGATGCAATTTACAGGAGAAGTACTCATTGTACGACCTGTCAAAATTATATTATCATCAGAATCAACGGCAACTTTATTTATATATTCAGAAGCGGTTCCGCCGTAGTAAGTATACCAGATCAAGTCCCCGTCTTCGGAGAATTTAGTAACAAATCCCTCAACTCCGCCGTTTCGTACAGCTTGATGCGCTCCGTCAGTCGCCATTCCGTTGCTTTCGGTTCTGCCGGCTATGATTAAATTGTTGTCACTGTCAACCGCGATTGTATGCGCTTTGTCAAGCTGCCCGCCGCCGAAAAAAGTTCCCCAAAGTCGTTCACCGCCGGAATTGAACTTTATGATAAACATATCGAGTCCACCGCCGTTGTTCGGTTGATAAGAGTCAACGTCGCCGTATACTCCCGATTTTGTTATTCTCGATCCGCCCACGGCGTAAACATTGCCGTAGCTGTCACAGATCATATCGGTAATATTATCATGAGCGTAACCGCCGACAAAAGTACTCCATTGCCTCTCACCGTTTTTATCAAATTTTGCTATATATCCTTCATACGTTCCGGCGTTTTGTGTTTGAAAAGCGTCGGCAGTAGCAATATCATTATTCTTGTTTTGCCCGTCAGTTCGACCGCCGACAAAAACATTCCCTAAATGATCTGAGCAAATTGCTCTTGTCAGATCATTCCCTCCACTTCCGAAATATGTACCCCAATTTCGTTCAATATCGGGTAGACCTTCGGCTGAAAGTGCGAGACTGTTGAGAAAAACAATCATTATTATCAGAGCGGAGAATTTCAATTTCATATCATTAATCTAATATATTAGCAAACACAAGCGATAAGAATACAAATTATTTGTGAATTTTACAAATTAATTATTCGCAATACATAAAAAAAAGAAATCGCTCTGAAGGTGATTCAGAGCGATTTCTTTGAGATCTGCGACGGAGATTTATTAATCTTGATTAATGCGGATTCTTGCATCCACTGCAATCACATGTTTCTTTGTTCCGAGCAGAGTAAGAAGTCATCTGATGAAGTGCCTTAGCTATATTCCTTTTCAGACTTCTTAGCCAAACGTTTGGTTCTTCTGCGAATACTAATATAATTTCCGGTCAGAATACCTATCAAACATATACCTACACTGAACGGGGTTACTTTATCACCATGTCCCATCAAATAAAACGGCAAAGTCATAATAACAGTAGCCAAAAGCATCCAACCGATCCAATATCCGATTCCGTAACTCGGCACGGATTGATATGATTGTCTGTGTTTCATAATTTCACGGCTCTAAAATAAGTTTGTATTCTTTAAACTTCGCTTTTGTCAACCCTGATATTGCTGTTATTTTCCCGGCGAAAGCAATGTGCTACTGGTCAAAATATAAATAAATAAAACATATTCTACAAGTATTATTCTAAATTATCTGTGAGTTTAACAAATGAATAATTTGCAAAAAAAAGAAACCGCTTAAACATAGTGTTCAAGCGGTTTCTTTGTAATCTGGGAGCTAGTGGGTTCCTATTTCTCAACCCTAATTCTCGCATCAACAGCCGTTACATGCTTCATAGTACCCAGCAGAGGATTCAAATCCAATTCCTTAATTTCCGGAGCGGCTTCCAAAAGAGCTGACAATCTTACGATTATATCCCCGAATTTCGTCTCGTCGACGCCTTCTTGACCGCGAACCCCTTTGATCAAATCATAAGCTTTGATTGAGCGAATCATTGACTCTGCTTCGTCTTTGCCGAGGGGCGACAGACCGTAGGCTACGTCTTTGAGAACTTCGATGAAAATTCCGCCGAGACCGCATAAAATCATGTGTCCGTAACCCTCTTCATATTTCGCTCCGACGAATAATTCACGACCGCTGAGCATCGGCTGAAGCATAACGCTTTTTGCTCCTTCAATTGCCATGATTCTTTCAAATTCCGCTTCGACAGCAGCTTTATCAGCTACGTTCAATGAGATACCGCCGACATCTGATTTGTGAACCGGTCCGACAATTTTCATTACAACGGGATAGCCCATTCCGCCGGCCTCTTTTGCAGCGTCTGCTTTGTTGTCAACAACCGCCTCGCCTGCGCGATTGATACCGGCAGCGTCCAATAAGCTTTGAATATCCGAAGCGGGTATATATCCGTTATCGGCGTTATCAATGATTGATCTGATTTTCTTTGTGTCTATTTCGGGTAGATTCGCCTCGCCTGCCGGCTTGTGTGTATGATATACTTTAGCGAGTGCGTTGCCGAGGTTCACTTCTTCGGGGAAGTTAACTCTGCCGTAAGACAAGAATTTAGCAACGGCGTCTTTTGCCTGAATCAATGAAGGAAGCACAGGATAAACAGGTTTTTTCAATGTTTTCATTTTTTCGTTCATGAGGTCGTACACTTCCGTAACATCGAACAAGCCGGGTGTTCCGAAGATTACCGCTGAGCCGTCGATATTATCAAATTTTTCATCGACGAAATCGAGGATTGTTCCAAGCTGTTCGGCTGTGCCTGTAGCAAGGAAATCAATAGGATTGCCGACAGCGGATCCGTGGAATAAATGTGTCATCAGCTCATCTGCCGCTTCGCCTTCGAGATGAGGCACTTCCATATTGCCTTTTGACAGAGAGTCCGTAAGCATAACGCCCGGACCGCCGGCGTGAGTAATCACAGCTATATTCTTGCCCGTAAGTTCTTTATGCGAGAAAACTCCTGCCACATAGCACAGTTCTTCTTTGCTGTAGCAACGAACGATTCCGGCTTTTCTGAATAATGTATCAACAGCTGAGACAGAACCCGCCAAAGCTCCCGTATGCGAAGAAACCGCTCGAGAACCGGCGTCGGTTGTTCCTGATTTAATAGCGCAAATCTTGCAACCTTTGTTAATCAAAGAAGCCGCGTGTTTCAAAAGTTTTTTCGGTTGACCGACATTTTCTATATAAATCATTTTGACTGTTGAGCTTGTTTCCGCATCAAAGGTTTCATCCCAATATTCAAGTACTTCCTCAACACCCATTTGTGCGCTGTTGCCGACTGAATATAAGCTCGCGAAACTCAATCCCATCGGGATAGCTGTTTCCATGATAAATACAGCAGTCGCTCCGGAACCTGTGACAAAGTCCACACCTTTGGGCTGTAATTTCGGTATCGGTCCGGTGAAAGATCCTTTGTATGAAGGAGTTAAAACGCCGACGCAATTAGGGCCGATCAGCGATCCGCCGACTTCGTTTACCACTGCGACGATTTCGTCTTCGAGCTTTTTGCCTTCTTCACCGATTTCGCTGAATCCGGCGGACAATATAATAAATGCCTTTGTGCCTTTGTTGTAGGCAAGTTCTTTGATTGTATCGAGGCAGTATTTTGAGGCAATCGCCAAAATCGCCAGATCAGCTTTTTCCAAACCGGCAACGCTTTTGAAGCATTTCACGCCTTGAATTTCTGATTCTTTGGGATTTACCGTATATAAGTCACCATCGTAATTTCCGTCGATAATATGCTTCACAACTCTGCCGCCCGGTTTGGACAGTTCGTTCGAGGCTCCCACTATAACAATGCTTTTTGGTTCTAACAGTTCTTTTACGATCATTATATTAATCCTGATTTTTATGTTTATAGAACTTTGTTTTATTCTTTGTTTTCCGGAATGCTGCCCGGAAACCTACGGAAGCTTTATTCAACTCTCAACCGCAAAATACTTCCCCGCGAAATAACGGAAAGACTTGTTCTTTATCGACGCTGTTTCTATGTCGTATACTTTCAGAATTTCGTGCATAAAATCAATTCTTGATCTGTATTTCCTGTGAAAAATATCGTTGAAATCCTCTTTGGTCATCAGGTCGGTATTTTTTATCGCGCTCATTTTCATTTTTCGCGCGGCATTGTCAGACAGTCCCGCCATATACCAGCTCTCAATTTCGATTATCACAATTTCAATCTGATTCAAATCCGCATTGGAATATACTTTTTGAATGCTTTGTTTTTTCTTATTTACACTATGCTCGAAATCCATATCCGCCGTAAAAATATAATCAAAGCCGAGAGTTTGGATGCTTCGCAAAAACAGATTGACTTTTTCCTTGCGCCACTGCCGATACTTAATTATCTCAACATCATCATACTTCTCAAGCAATTTCGGTGCAATCGCGCTTTTGAAAAACCGCTCGTCATCATTGCCTTCGACGAATATATATATCTTTTTTAGTTTCATTTTGTTTCCGAGATTAAAATTTAACGCTCTTCTCTTCGATGTCTGACACTTTCTTGAGTGTCTGACATCTTCTTTTGCTTCTCACCCCAACAAATTCTGCACAAACAGTTCTTCAATCCCGATTTCATTTTTCAGAAACACGCTAAGGTCTTTTTTCTTATGCGGCCTGTCCATTGTTGAATATCCTTCTTTATCTCGCGACACGAGCATAAGGGACTCCAAATCTAAGCCGGCGTATTTGACTACTTCCGGGTTGTGTGTACTGACTATTATTTGTTTGTGAGCGGACGCGTCTTTCATCATATCAATTACTTTTGAGATCAGATGCGGATGAATTCTGCGTTCGGCTTCCTCGAAGAAAGCGACAGGGTTTTTCTCGAAATACAGAGCAACTATCAATGCGATTATACTGATTGTTCCGTCGGAAATCAGGGAAGCCGGAAGATAGTGTTTGTCAGAATAAACTTCTCTGAGCTTGAGCAGCAAAGTTTTATCGAACATTTTCTCAACATCAAGATTGTCCACAAAGGGCAAAATATCATTTATTAGATTGAACAGAGTGCGGCGTTTGTCCTCATTGGCGAGAATCTTTTTTAATACGATACTCAGGTTTTCGCCGTTTTCCTCAAGGTCTGCTTTCGCTGCGATCTTTGTGACTTGCTTCGGCAATTTCGGATCAAAATCATAAACCGCAATACCGCTTATATCGCTCTTGATATTTTCGACGTGCGGCATAAAAAACATTGGTGTTTGCAGCATCAGCACGTTTCCCATCAATTTGGAGTGAAGCAGCTTTTTCTTTTCGACAAAAGATTGATCGCCGAGAAAGAATGTATGCCTCAACTCATCAGCGTTAAAGGGCAGATCCTCCGTTTTGTCAAATTCAAACGAAAATTTATTTCGACTTTTTGAGATAGTAAAATTCGAGGATGTAATCAATTTCCCGCGTTTATATTTACCTGATTTCAGAACTCTTAAGTTGTATGCGTCAAATTTTTGACAAAGTTTGTCACTTTTTATATAGTATTCTGAGCTGTCCTCGCTGAAACCAAGTTGAAACTCAAAGATCAATTCTGTTATCAAAAAACCGTATTGAACAGAATCACATGTTTTAAAAAATTTAAAAGGTTTATCAGGAGTAAAACTAACTTTGTATTCCAGCGCATCATCCTTACCCGTCAAATTAAGATTGCGCATATATTCAGCTCCGCCCTGAAGCGAAACGGCATTCTCCAGACCAAAATCAATTATATCCCGCAAAAAACGGAAAATTCGAATAAAATTTGATTTCCCTGCAGCATTCGCCCCGATCAAAACATTGAACTGTCCAAGCTCGATATCCAATGATTTAGAGCTTTTGAAATTCGAGACTTGTATTCTTTTTATTAGCATTTTGATTTCCCTGTATTTGTTTTGAACATTTTTCGGCTTTGCAAAGACGCGAGGACACTCAAAGAAAGTGTCCTACATAGAAGAACCTCGTTGTTGAATTTCCGCTTCAATCAGCTTTAGTTCAGCCAAATCTTCTTCGTCTGCCAATCTTGCTTCAAAAGACTTTCTCCGGATGTCAAATGTTTGATAGATTTCTTTTACTTCAGATTCCATTTTCGACTTACTGACAGAGCCTTTTCCGGCAAGCAATTTTTTGTCGTTGAACTCAATCAGGCGGTCGACATTCTGCTTCCAATATATCATAGCTATATCAATTCTTTCTTTGACTCGGAGTTCGGCGGTTTCTAAAAAGATTGTGGCAAGTCGGTTCAGTGTATCAATTTCATCTTCTGACAAATAATTTTTCGCAATATAAATATCCTGTTTGCGGACGGTCTTTCCCTTCCAACTTGTTAAAGCCATATTGGGCTTTTCGGCGTCCGCTCGACTCATCACTATTTCTGCGGCAGTTTTTCCGCAAGTCGCAAACAATAATTTATTTTGGGTTTCGGCGAAAAACATTTGAGTCGCTTTATCGCTTTTGTCATAGTCACTGCTAAGAGCGAACAAGTCTCTGACTTTTTGATAGAATCTTTTTTCGGAAGCACGAATATCTCTTATACGAGCGAGGAACTCGTCAAAATAATCAGGTCTGCCGTCCGGGTTTTTCAGCCGCTCATCGTCCATGATAAAGCCTTTTATCATGTATTCTTTGAGATTATGATTTGCCCATTTTCTAAACTGCGTACCTCTTTTGCTTCTAACCCTGAAACCAATCGCGAGAATCATGGCTAAAGAATAGAAAGTTACATTGTATTCTTTCCCGTCAGAAGCAGTTGTTAAGTAATCCTTAACAACTGAATGCGCTTCTATCTCTTTGTCTTTTATGATGTTTGTGACATGCATGCTGATGTTTGGCACCGAGGTGGCAAAAAGTTCCGCCAGTTGACTTTGGTTCATCCATATATCGCCGTCTTTGGCATAAAGCGAAACTGCAGTCTTGCCGTCATCTGTATTATAAATAATAATATTTTTTTGATTTTCCATTTTTTCGAGTTCCCAATTATAGTGTTCTCGTTTTGCTTGATGTCCGCTAAACGATTTCCTGTCCTATTAAAATTGCAAGCTTATTCGCATCGCAACTATTCCCAATATCTAAATTATTCTCCGAAAAAGCATCTAATATTCAAAATATACGAAAAATCTGAATATTTCGGACATAAACATGAGCTTTAACGATGTTAATTTAAACGGAACTTGGATGTTAGCTTAATAATAATTAATTTATTCCGACGGAGTGTGTGCATTAACAGCAAATCATAGAATTTAATAAATCCTCGGAGCAAAATATATTGAAACCGGAAACTGACGAGATGCTTGAACTTTCAATTGTTATGCCTTGTTTGAATGAGGCGGAAACTATAGATACATGCATCCATAAAGCTCGAATGTTTATGAAAATCAACAAGATTGTCGGCGAAGTTGTAATCGGCGATAACGGCAGTACGGACGGCTCTGTGGAAATCGCGGAACGCCTCGGCGCAAGAGTCGTGCATGTGGAAGAAAAGGGCTACGGCAGCGCGCTGATCGGCGGAATTACGGCAGCCAAAGGCAAGTTTGTCATAATGGGTGATTCGGACGACAGCCACGACTTGCTTCATTTGCTGCCTTTTGTCGAAAAATTACGTGCCGGTTATGATTTTGTTGTGGGCAATCGATTCTCGGGCAATACAAGAAATGAAGATATTTCTTATTTTCATCGCTCAATCGGCAATCGGGCTTTGACTATGGTCGGCAGAGTCTTTTTCACTAATAAAATTCGTGATTTTCATTGTGGGTTGCGAGGCATGACCAAAGCTGCTTTTATAAAAATGGATCTGCGAACAACCGGGATGGAATTCGCCAGTGAGATGATTGTAAAAGCAAACTATAAAGGTTTGAAACTTACTGATGTACCGACAGAAATTTTCCCGTCGGGCAGATCGAGGGCTCCGCACCTCCGCCCGATTCGCGACGGATGGCGACATTTGCGCTTCCTTCTGCTGTACAGTCCCCGTTGGTTGTTTTTATATCCGGGATTGACCTTGATACTCGCCGGATTGCTTGTAGGTCTGTGGCTCCTCCCCGGGACAAAATACTCCTTGGATGTGCATACAATGCTATTCGCTTCCGCAGCAATTACAATGGGTATGCAATCCGTATCATTCGCTATTCTGACCAAAACTTTTGCCGTACATCAAGGATTGCTGCCGGAACATCCTGTACTATCTAAAATGTTGCAGTTTATGACTTTAGAAAAAGGGATTCTAATAGGAGGATTGATGATGATTCTCGGAATTATCGGAACACTTTATGCTTTATCTCTGGTCGGCAGCGGAGAATTTAACAATTTTGGTATATCATCGACAATGCGCCTTGTTATTGTGTCGGTAACATTTTTGATGATAGGATCTCAGTTAATATTTTCAGCCTTTTTCTACAGTATTCTCGCTCTCAAAACAGGAAAGAAAAAAGATACTTATTGATACAATTCTACCATTAGAGTTATATAATAAAAAAAAGCGGCAAAAGGAACTTAAGTCTTTTGCCGCTTTTTAAATAATCGATTTGCTATTTTTTTGTTTCAGCCACATTCACAATTGTAAAATAATTGATATCACGATACTGTTCACAAACCATTTCCGCGTATTTTCTTGAGTAATAAGATCCTATGTCATAGGCTTGACCGCCGTTGACTATACGTCTTTCGGCTGTGGGCAGCATTTCTGACAAAGAATCCGCTTGGCCGTTTGATTGCGGAACAATAAGCACGTGAAATTCGTTGTTGTTATTTCGAGAAGAAACATAATCTTCCAGCATAGGAATTAATTCAGAACTGATAAGCGCTTCCTCATCCGTCACTTTATCATCAGCTTCAATCATTGTTGTAACCATGTCGTTGAGCTGAGCTACCTGTTCGCGAGGGGGATCACCGTCGAGATAGTCCACAACACTTTTGCGCAGCAATATATATTGGTTTTCGCCGGATACATCCCATAAGCTTTGCCTCTTAGAATAATCATAATCAATATTCCATTCTTTGGCAAACACACGGATTATTTCCTGCTCTTTCGGATCGAATTCATCATCTATAACAGCTATTTGGTGAAGGATATGGATGATCGCTTCAGCGTTTGCGGGTTTGAACCATTTTTTCAACAAGTAGTCAGCTTCTTTACGTTCCAAGCGCAATGATTTTCGAATCAATGCCCATAATTTTTCCTTTGATTGACCCTTTACAAAAACACCCGAACCAATCATGAAATAGATACCGCCTTCAAAAATATATATGGAGGTATCAATCATACTGTTCAGATCCACTGTGACTACCGAGTAATAAATCACCCACAAAATACAATTGAGAATGAATATAAACAAACCGACAAGAGACTGACTGTCCGCCACTTCCCGTTCATGTTTACGTTTCCATATCTTATTAATTTTCAAATAGATAAACACGACTGTGATGCCGAGTGAAATTCTGACAAGGAAGTTAATTATATCCAAGAACATACCTTGCTCCACATCAACTTTCACAGCTGAGCTGACGCGATTGTTAATGAACAAATTGCCGTCGTTAGCTCCTTCGGGAACAACAAAAGTTACTTCAGTATCAGACCATTTGAGATAAGCTTCTTCTTCAACTTCGATATTGCCGTCTTCTGTTTCAAAAACAAAATAACATCCCTGCCTTTCCTCGCCAAAGTTCTTTCCGCTTAGTGTTAATGTATCACCGATAGCCGGCGCGGAATGAGAGATAGAATCAATCGTAGTAGAATATGTTTTTTTGGCTGTTTTCTCGTCAGTATCATCTGTACATGAAGTCATAAACAGAGGCGGAATCAGCAACATAAATATTAGAAGTGAACTTGTTATTTTTGTTTTCATGATAACTAAAATATAATTAATGTATTACTTCGCTGATTAATTGCAGTAGTATTAATTATTTGTACTGTCCGGCAACAAATACAGAATACTTATACTCCGTTCGAATTCACCAAGTTACAAAAAACAAATAATATTTACCTAAAAAAATGCTCAAACGGTCAAAAAAAACGCGTTTTCTAAAGAATCCGCGTTTTTGTATGTTATATTATCTCAATAGTATTTCCCTGAAGCCAGCCTTTACTGCCGTTTGGAAGCTTTATTCGCCGCCAATCACCGACTTCGTCGATTAATTTGACTTTTGTTCCCTCGTGCAGAATGAACAAATCCGTGCCGCTTTCATCGGGTGAGTTTTTGACATATACATTTGTGCTGAAAATTATACCCGTATTATTTGATAATTCTTCTCCTGTTTGCTGCCCGGCAAAAACAAATCCGGAAATTGCTGATACCAGCGCGAGGAATGAAACCATGAGGAATATTTTCTTTACACCTGTCGATGACATAAAATAATATACAGCAAAGCATAAGGCAGAAAGCCAGATCATCAGTACGGCTAAGAACGACCAACCGTCGCCTGACATTAATGAGCGGATATAACCTATATACTCCCAAACAAAGAACTCAGGAACAACTTCGAATTTATCAACGATCTTCAGATTCGCGATATTCAGATTGAATAATATATCTTCGTCATCAGAGGAAATTTTCAATGCGCGTTCGTAATTCAAAATTGCTTCTGAATTTCTGTTCAATTTGAAATAAGCGTTTCCCAAATTCTAATATATCTCGGCAGTTTTATAGCCGTTATCAGCGATTTCTTCATATAATTCCGCCGCGACTTGGAACTCCCCGGCTTGATAATTTTCGCCGGCTTCGACGAATTTCTTATCAGCCTCATTGGCGGTTGCAGGAACGGCATTGATTAGAATCAACATTGTTATAATTAACGCGATAAAATATTTCATTTCAGCACCGCCTCCAAATCCGTTATTACTGTTACCGCGTCGTTGTAAACTTTTTCTCGAGACGAAGAATCACTCGAAGGAGCGAATCGCGCGAACTCACATTTGTCAATAGTCTCCATACATTTATCCGTGATGCCTTGTTCCGCGTTGGCGGCAAGCATTGCGTTTGAAGCTGATTCTTTGGTCAGTTCCGAATATGGGATACTCAGTTTGTCGCTGAGATAGCCCCACAAACCGTTGCCGAGTTCTTCATAGAATTTATCGTCGTTGTCGGGCATAAGTTTCTTTGCAGTTGCAAGTCTCTTGCGAGCAACTTTTGTTGCTTTTTTCGTGCGTAGTAATGTTTGATTGCCGCGCGTTTTATCAGATTTTTTCTTGTACGCAATCAAAATCAAAAGCATAATAATCGGTGTCAACATAAGCCCGATAAAACTGAATGATCCGAAAAACGGAACATTGTTTTTGCTCAATGACGAAGTTGCTTTTTTAATAAATCGGACATCTTTGCCGATATATTTTACTTGTTCTTTGGAAACACCCGTTATAGACTGAGCTGACGAAGTACCGTCTCCCTGTTCCACTTCGACGTTCAAGCTTTCAGATACAATAGTCTTATACTCTTTGGCTTTTGGATCGAAATATGAGAATTCTACGGGATCGATTTTGAAATTGCCCGCGTTTCTCGGGATCAACAAATATTCAAAAGTGATTTTACCGGATATCCCGCCGGCGTTGATAGATACATTGTCCGTCACTTTCGGATCATAAGCTTCGAAATCAGGAGGGAAAAGAATATCCAAAGGCTCAATCAGCCTAAGGTTTCCTTTTCCGGAAATTTCAACTTTTAGAGTGATCGGTTCGTTTGTTTTTGTTTTTCGCTTGTCTGTCCACGCTTTCATACTCAGGTCACCCACAGCACCGTCAAATGACGCGGGAGCCGGTTCGGGCAATGGTTTGACATTGACAGTCAATTTTGGAGAGGTTGCTTTATAGGCGAAATTTCTATAATTCCCGCGGTCAAAAAAGTCATCGAACATGCTTCTGCGTCTTCGCTGTTGTTGCTGCCCGCTTACTCGCAATTTGACTGAGCAATCAAGAACCATTGGATCAATTTTCAATTTGCCGCTCTGCTGAGGAACAAGCACCGATTTTTTTAGAACAGCTACTTTATAGCCGACCTTATTTAGCGTCTCATTTTTATATTCTATACGTCCGAGGTCAAGATCGTGAGTCCAAAAACCGTTGAAGACAGGATCTCCGGTTCGATCACCGCCTGTTTGATTTACAATTTCAGGATGCAAATAGTATTTATAAGTTACAACAAGAGGTTCGCCGATGTATACATTTTTTTTGCTGAGATATGTCTTCAGAAAAAGTCGCTCCTTGATCATATCGTGCGCTTGTTTTTCTAAGGACTTATTGTTCTGAGCCTGCCGGTCTTGACTGTTCTGATTCCTGCCTTGCTTGTTTGAAGCGGCACTCCCTTTTTCAACCTTGATCCTCAACGATTGAGTGCGATAAGTCCTGCCGTTGGCTTTGACAGAAGCTGTGCCGATACTGAAATTCCCCGGATTGTCCGCTCGGAGTATATAGCTGTAGGTCAGAGATTGAGACATTCTGCCGTTATAATTCGACATACTGCTCGATTGGCTCGGACCTCTCAAGACAGAAAAACCTTTGAACGTCGGCGCCTTGAAATTAGAGCCTTGAGCGTTTTCGAGGACAAAACTAACTTGGAATTGCTCTCCCTGTCGCAAAGGATTGCGATTTACCGATGCCTTGAAAGACACTGCGGCAGAAGACATTTCTGTCATCACCAACAGGAGCAACCCTATAAATATCAACGTTTTTTTCATTTCATGTTTCAGTTGTAAATAATTGATTTAAAAATATAATCCTGTCCCGTTAATAAGTCGGGACGGCAAAAATCACCACTTTTTCTCAATATTAGTTTTAACACTTTTTTGCTTTTTCTTCAGTTTTTTTTGAAGTTTTTGCTCTTCTTTTTGGAGTGCTTTCAGCATTCTCTCAGCATCTTCTTTGGAGATTTTCTGTTCCTGAGGTTTTGGGCCTTTTTCTTGTTTGTCTTGGTCTTTTGCACCTTGATCTTGCTGCTGTTGCTGATCTTTCTTTTCTCCGTCTTTTTTCTGATCGTCTTTCTTACCCTGATCTTGCTTTTTCTGATCGTCTTTTTTGGATTGGTCTTTTTTATCTTGATCTTTTTTACCTTGATCCTGCTTTTGATCTTTCTTGTCTTGATCCTTATTTTTGTCGTCCTTCTTCTGATCGTCCTTCTTTTTCTGTTCCTGCTGCTGTTGCAACAAACGCCGCGCGTACTCATAATTATATTTAGCGTCAGGATCATTCGGATTGTTCAATACAGAGTTTTTGAAGGCCTCCAGACCTTCTTTATACTTCTTGCTTTGCAAATACGAATTACCGAGATTGTGATAAGAGTCGGCAAGCTCAGTTTTGTCAGCACCTTGCGCGCTCAATGTTTGGAATATCTTTTCGGATTCTTCGAATTTCCCCTGTTTATACAGAGCGTCACCCAGATTGAAAGATGCTTCTTCGGTGGGAGACAATTCGAGGGCTTTGCGATAACTGACTTCGGCTTCGTTGTATTTTTTCTCGTGATAGAGACGATTGCCTTCTCGAACCAAATCGCCGGCGGGATCTGCCTTTAATTCATATCCTGCTGACATAACTAACGCAATAATTGTTATATTTAAGATCATTATATTTATTATCGAAAATCGTTTCATTTCTTTTTCTCCCCGAATAAATTCCAAGATGACAAGAATCTGTTTTTGCGTTCGGACAAAAGCAGTTCAAATATAAAAAACAAGATAGCGAGACCGGCGAAATATTGGAAACGATCTTCGTAGTCTGTATATAATTTCGATTCAAATTCTTTCTTTTCCATGCCGGCAATTTCATTTATCAAAGCGCCGAGATCGAGATTTGCTCCTGAAGAGCGTGTAAACTTACCGTTGCCGTATTCAGCAATTTGGCTGAGCATTGATGCATCGAGTTTTGAGATGACCACATTGCCGTCCTGATCCTTTTGGAAATCTTTTCTGACTCCGCGGGAATATATCGGTATCGGCGCCCCCTTTTCAGAACCCATACCTATTGTATGAACAACCACGCCTTGTTCCGCCGCTTTTGTCGCGGCTCCGATAGCGTCGTCCTCATGATTCTCTCCGTCGCTGATGATAATCAAAGCTTTGTGTTTGTCCTGATCTTGCTCGAAGGATTCGGTCGCCAGCTCAATTGCCAGACCTATAGCCGTGCCTTGAGTTCCTATAATATCAAAATCAGCAGTATGCAGGAACAATTTCGCTGCGGAATAATCCGAGGTCAGCGGCAAATGCAAAAAAGCCTCGCCGGCAAACAGTATCAAACCAATACGATCATTCTGCATTCTGTCGACCAATTTCGAGATTGACTGCTTGGCGCGTTCCAATCTGTTGGGAAGTATATCCTCCGCTCTCATACTGTTGGATATATCCAAAGCGATAATCACATCTACGCCTTCTCGCTTGATTTCCTCGATCTTTGTTCCGATCTGAGGATTGGCAAGAGCTATTGCCGCAAAAGCAAAAGCCGCCATAGTCAAGGAGAATTTGACAATAGGTTTATATTTAGAGACTTCCGGGAACAGGTCTTTAATAAGTTCCGGATTGCCGAATCTTTTCAATTTTCTCGATCTTCGTCCGCGCATAAGCAGAAAAGCCCCAAAGAGCAGAGGGATCAATAATAAGACGTACAAATATTCAATACTTTCAAAACGAAACATTCTTATATGTCCAAGGCATATTAATAAATATCTAACTGATGAAACAACCTCAAACCGGCGGCTGTTTTCATAAGTTTGACACGAAAAATAATGCGATTTATTATATTATGTTGTGTGCGAAAGATTTTGATTGGGATTTTTCGGATTTGGAACAATATTGAGGGACCTGCAACATTGCTTGTGCTCCGGAATTGTTCCTTAATACCGACAATCAAAAATTCCGGTTCAAACCCCCTTGCTCTCAGCCTCGGTCACTTTCGCCAGAAAGAGGGAGCCAGTAAAATAATCACAGTGAAGACTTCCAATCTGCCGACTAACATAAAGAATGACAGCAGCCACTTCCCGCCTGTCGGAATAAATGCATAATTATCCGTCGGACCGACTTGCCCCAACCCGGGACCGATATTGTTGATTGTTGCCGCAACCGCTCCCGCGGCACTCGGGAAGTCGAGTCCCATATAACTCATTATAATGATGCCGAAACCGGTAATTATCATAAACAGGACAAAGAATCCCGCTATATTGGTCATCACTTTTCTGTCGACAACAGTTCCTCCGATTCGTACCGGGACAATAGCTTGCGGATGAATCAGCTTGACAATTTCGCTATATACAAATTTGAATAAAAGATAAAATCTGAGAACTTTCATGCCGCCGCCGGTTGAACCTGCGCAACCTCCGACAAACATCAACAAGAACAAAATTGCCTGCGAACTTGACGACCATGTCTCATAATCCGCCGTACCATAGCCGGTCGTAGTGATTATAGCTGCCACCTGGAAAAGAGTATATTGAAGCGTCTCAAATATATTTGTGTAGTTGCGAGCGTAAACATCAATACCGATAAGCAATGTCGCGCCTATTATTATGGAGATATAGAAACGGAACTCCTCGCTCTTCCAAACAGCCCGAAAGCTCCCCTTGAGCATTCGATAATGCAGAGAGAAATTTGTTCCCGCAATCACCATAAATATAAATATCACATAATCTATATACGCGCTGCCGTAAGATCCGATACTTGCGTTTTTAGTCGAAAATCCTCCTGTCGCCATTGTCCCGAATGAATGACACAGAGCATCAAAAAAGGACATATCGCCGAGCATCAGCAATATGGTTTCCCCTGCCGTAAACAAAACGTAAACACTCCAAAGAATTTTTGCGGTTTCAGTGATTCTCGGAGATAATTTATCAACAACCGGTCCGGGAACTTCCGCTTTGAATAACTGCATTCCGCCGACTCCGAGGAAAGGAAGTATCGCGAGAGACAGCACAATAATACCCATACCGCCCAACCAATGCGTCAGACTTCTCCAGAACATCAGACCGTGAGGCATAGCCTCAACATCAGTCAAAATCGTTGCGCCCGTTGCCGAGAAACCGGACATCGTTTCGAAAAAAGCATCTGTATATGAAGGTATAGCACCGTCGATCACAAACGGCAAAGCGCCGAAGGCGGAAAACACAATCCACGCTAAAGTTACAACGGCAAAGCCCTCTTTGGCTCGAAGCTCCTTTTTCTCTTTTTCGTTTTTTCTGATGAGCAGAGGAATTATCCCGACAGAAAGACTGATTCCGGAGCTGATCAGCAAAGCTATATAATCGCTGTCACCGTAATACAATGAAAACGGGATGGGCAACAACATTGCCACAGCGAGAAAAATCAAAAGCAAACCCAATATTCGCGCTACTATTTTAAATTTCACGTTTGTTAAGTCGATCGGTTAATAACACAATTCTGATCGCAAATTAGTAAATAATATGCAAACTGACATAATTCATATACGGAATTTATAAAAACTTCAGGAGTATACAAAATGTTTGAGACATCTGCGATCTAAATTAACATGCAAAAGCCTAACTCCCGTCAGATTCTCAAAACTGCCCTGATTTTTCTTATACCTGTTTATTTCCTTATATTTATTATATTTGTAGCTTGTGGTAAATTTGAAAAACACATGTATTGAAATAAATTATTAAGGTATCTCTATGATGGACTTTGTACTTACAGAAGAACAAGAAATGTTGCGCGACATGATTCGCGATTTTGCGACAAACGAATTAAAGCCGGTTGCGGCGAAAATTGACGAGGACGGCAGAATCCCTCAAGAAATTATCGAAAAAATTGGCGAAATCGGTGTTTTCGGTGCCGCTTTCCCTGAAGAATACGGCGGATCAGGTTTCGGTGAAGTAGGTTACTGCTTAGTACAAGAAGAAATGGGCGCGGCTTGTATGTCTACAGCCACAATGATCGGCGCGCACTGCTCAATCGGTCTAAACTCGATCCTCATCGGCGGCAGCGAAGAAATGAAACTAAAATATCTTCCGGATTTAACATCAGGAAAAAAAATCGCTGCTTTTGCTTTGACTGAACCCGGTGCGGGATCAGATGCTTTCAACTTAATAACAAAAGCTGAACAAGACGGCGACGAATGGGTAATCAACGGTGAAAAACTTTGGATCACAAACGGTCCTTTCGCTGACGTCTTCGCTGTATACGCAAGAACAAAAAGAGGAATCACTGCTTTCGTAGTTGAAAAAGGCACTCCCGGTTTCACTGTAGGCGCTGACGAAAAGAAAATGGGTATCAAAGGTTCAAGAACATCTTCATTGACTTTTGACAATGTTCGCGTTCCAAAAGAAAACATGATCGGCAGAGACGGTCGCGGATTCTTGACAGCTATGAAAACTCTCGACGCGGGCCGCCTTGGTCTCGGCGCAGCTTGCTTGGGAGCAATGAAAGAATTCCTTCGCTTGTCAGTTGCTTATGCAAAAGAAAGAAAACAGTTCAGTCAGCCGATTGCCAACTTCCAAACAATTCAGAACATAATCGCTGAAATGGCAATCATGGTATACACAACCGAATCTTTGGTTTACCGTACTGCCAATGATTATGACAAAGAAACAATGCTTTCACGTCAGTCAGCAATGGTAAAATGGGTTGCTTCAGAAAACCTTGATAAATGCGCTGATATGGCAATGACGATTTTTGCAGGTATGGGTTATTCAAAAGAAATGCCGATCGAAAGAATGTATCGTGACTCACGTATCAACAAGATTTTTGAAGGCACAAATGAAATCCAACTTGGCATTATCGCAAGAGACAATTTGAAAAGACACGGCACCATGTAATCAACTAGGTTGATATTTCAGCGTATAACACAAAGAATCACTCAGTTAAGAGT
>JAQIDA010000190.1 GCA_027858275.1 Candidatus Kapaibacterium sp.
AAGAAAGTGTCGGACATCTTTCTTTGGCAAAACGGCTGCAAGAGAAGAACCACCCCTCCTTGGAAGAGGAGGGGTGGTTCTGAATCATCTCTTGTCCCCCCCGCATGCGAAGGAGGGGGCTAGGGGGTGGTTCTTTCTTACCTCAATGACTATGTCCGTTTGCGGGCATTGCTGCCGGCATCGAGGCGAGTTTCAGTCTGTAGATTCCTTGAATCACAACCGTCTCATTCTCCGACAAACCTTTTTTAATCATTATTTCCCAACCGTCTTCGGCTCCGAGGACAACAAATCTTTTTTCAAAAGAATCTGCTCCCTTTTGAACGAATACATAATAACTGCCCTGTTCTTCGAGCAAAGCTGATTTAGGTACCACAACCGCGTCCGGTATGGGAGTTCCGAGAAGGAAAACTTCAATAAATGAACCCGGGATTATCGCGGCGCGATTATCCACTTCGAAATAAATCGGTAAATAATAGGAATTTCTGTCAGTTGATTTGCCGTAGGAAATCAATCTTCCGTTGAGCTGATCTGTACTATACAAGCAATTATCATATCCTGTTTTGAAATGTGCCGCGCGGATAGTAGGTAATGTTGGATAATCTTTTTGAGAAACTTCAGCTTTGATCATCAGTCGCCTGTTTTCAGATACGGAAGCGATAGGAGTGCCTGCAGTAACGAATTGACCTTCATCGACAAGCACACTGCTTAGCCATCCTGAAGACGGCGACATAATCTGTTTGCCTTTTCCTCTGTAGTTCTCGGACAAGGCCGAAAATTCGCTTTCAATTTTCGAATATGCCAATTTCACGGCTGAATAATCTTTTACGGACATAATTCTCGCCGTTCTCAGTTCTTCGGCACGTTTCATGTCTTCATCGGCTTTTTTCAGTTCCGCTTTTTTGTTTTCGTATGTTACTTTGAGGTTGTTGTCATTTAAGTCGCTGCCGGCGATAGTAAATAGAAGCTGTCCTTTGCTTACTTTTGCGCCGGGAACAATATTTCTGCCTGAGAAAAACACAATTCCGTCAGCTTTAGCGACTATAACTGTTTTATCTCCCTGTGCAGGCATAACTTCGCCGCTTGTTTTCAAAACCTCGGCAAAATCTTTTTTTTCGATTGTTATTGTTTCGATCCCCATTAATTCTAATTGTTTAGCGGAGACCAAAATATCTCCGGTTTCTTTTGTAGAGCCGTGATCATGTCCCTCGGTACTTTCGTGATCGTGTCCCTCGTGACTTTCGGTATCATGTTCTTCAGTACTTTCGTGATCGTGTCCCTCGGTACTTTCAGTATCTTGTTCTTCAGTACTTTGGTGATCGTGTCCCTCATGACTTTCAGTATCTTGTTCTTCAGTGCTTTGGTGATCGTGTCCCTCATGACTTTCAGTATCTTTTTCTTCGGTACTTTCATGGTCGTGACCTTCATGGCTTTCAGCTTCATGGTCGTGCGTTTTTGACTTAGTTTCTTCAGAGCAGGCACTGACAAAAGTGACATACGACAGGAGAATCAACAATACAAATAATTTTTGTTTCATTACTAATCTCTAATATTTATGTTATATATATTAATCAATATTCGATGATAACCGGAAGGAACGAAAAAGATCATTCCGACTTTCAGTCATCATTTCTATAAAGCAAGGATTGGATTATTCTGAATAGGTATTCAGCATGAAGTCGCAGGCGGAGCCCGCAGGGAATTGTACCGCCGGAAAGTCCTGATTATATCGATGACATATCTCGGGATAGATTGATAGGGTGTATAACAAACAGGACTCTCAAGCACTGTTTCCGAAACTATAACGAAAATTTCAAAAGAAACGTTTTTTGTGAAATCATCTACGTGAAAATGACAGAAATCAATATGTTTTTGATCTTCATAGCCGAACGGCTCGTGAGATTGGGCATTGCATGAGCCGTGATGAATCTCGTGATTATGAGTTTCACCGACCTCTGAATGTGTGTCATTATCGGCAAGATTGTGATGATGATTCGCGTGATGGTGCGGAATAATATCATGCGACAGCAGGATTAATACCGGCAGTAACAAGACCATAAATAATATTTTGCTGTTCTTTACCATTTTCAGGCAGACGAGGTTTGAATAATATTATTGAACTAATTGTCTGTATTGCTTTTAACAACCCGTTTTAACTACAATACAAATCCCGATTTATCTTCCGAAATTTCGTCAAATTCTCATGAATAATAGTTATTTTAGCATTGAGAACAGAAAATTGAAATCTTGTAAAATACAGTTTGAGATAAATATGTCCGGAAAAACATTCGCAGAAAAAATATTGAACGCTGACTCAGGAAGTATCGTTTTTGCTGAACCCGATATAGTTCTGACACATGATAATACCGCAAGTATAGCCCAAACTTTTAAGAAAATGAACGCAGATCCCGCTGCGAAAGTTCATGATCCGGATCAGCTGATGATCGTTCTGGATCATAATGCGCCGCCGACAAGTGCAAAACTCGCAACTCAATATCAGAATATTCGCGATATTGTTAAAGAGTATAGAGTCGACAGATTTCACGATGTCGGTTCAGGGATATGCCACCAGTTGATGTCATACCATGCCAAGCCGGGAATGATAATCGTCGGCAGTGACAGCCATACTTGCACTGCAGGGGCCTTCAACGCTCTGGCGGCCGGTATAGACAGAACCGAATCGGCAGGACTCTGGAAACGAGGCGAAACATGGTTCAGAGTGCCGGATACATTGAAAATTGTTCTTAACGGCAAACTCCGCGAAAATGTATACGCAAAAGATATTTCGCTTTGGATTATCGGTATGATCGGTTCGGCAGGCGCGAATTATATGTCAATCGAATATCATGGTTTGGGAATCAAAACTCTGTCTGTTTCAGATCGTATGACAATCGCGAATTTAGCTTCGGAAATGGGCGCGAAAAACGCTGTTTTTCCTCCGGATGAAGTGCTTGCAGAATTCTACGGCAAGGATACAATTGAGGGTGTTTGGGCTGATGAGGACGCCGTCTATTTGAAAGAAATTCAAATTAATCTTGATGAAATAGTCCCTATGACAGCAGCCCCGCATCAAGTTGACAACGTCAAAACAGTGGAGGAAGTCGAAGGTCTTGAGCTGAATCAAGCTCTAATCGGCACTTGCACAAACGGGCGTTTAGAAGATTTGCGGATTGCGGCGGAAATCTTAGACGGCAAACAAATACCGGCGGGCTTCCAATTATTGATCGCCCCGGCCTCAAAAGAAATATATTTGCAGGCTATCGAAGAAGGTATTATCAGCAAATTCATCTCTGCCGGCGCGAATATTCTCGGTGCTTCATGCGGTCCTTGTCTCGGTACGGGTCAGGGCATACCTGCTGACGGACACAGAGTTATCTCAACTGCCAACAGAAACTTTCTCGGTCGTATGGGCAATAAAAAAGCAGAAATTTATCTCGCTTCTCCGGCAACAGTTGCCATATCAGCATTGAACGGTAAAATCACTGTTCCCGGTGAAAAAACAAATAAGATTTTTCCCTATTCAAAGGAGAAATCAACAACTGTTGAAATTGCTGATGACGACAACAGGCGCGTCGAAGGCGTTTGGAATTACGCTGACACAGATGACTTGAATACTGACCTGATGTTTGCCGGCAATCTCACTTATAATGTTCTTAGCTCGGATGCTGAAGCAATTATGCCGCATCTCTTCGCCGGTTTCGATCCAAATTTCTCGGCAAATGTCAAAAAAGACGATGTTTTAATTGCGGGCGATAACTTTGGTTGCGGCAGTTCGAGAGAGCACCCGGCAGTAGGGCTGGCTCACGCCGGCGTCAAAGCAGTAATTGTCAAATCAGTGAATAGGATATTCTTCCGTTCATCCGTGAATCAGGGGCTTCCGATTATTATTTTGCCCGAAGCGGTTGAATCATACAAGCAGGGAGATAAAGTCACGATTGATTTCACAAAAGGCAGCGTATCGGTCGGCAATAAAACTCTAGAATTCGCGCCCCTACCCGATAAATTAATGGGAATATTCAAGGCAAAAGGATTGGTTAATTTCATAAAGAATCAGGGATGAACCCTCCCCGTGTAGAGAGGCCCAATTGAGGCGTCTAAGCGCATAAAAAACACTTTGAATCAGGTGCCAATGCTGTGACCGAGTGTTTTCTTTCGATCACTGAGCGGAGTCGAAGTGTCTTCGCTGTTTAGCAAAAAGCAGAGTACTCAGTGAAAAATGACCTAAGACACTTCGACTCCGCTCAGTGTACTTTTCTTAAGTCACTCAGCTTTATTAACAATATCCACAGTGACCGTTCTGCAATAAAATCGACCTTCAGGGAATCTGTTGTCATGCAGCATAGGCATTGTTTCGCCTTTACCGCTGATTGTCAAATTAATTTTTTTTGTCTTTTGCCCGTCAACAAATTGGAATTTGAAATCGGACAGAAGGACTTCGCTTGAGGAATCTTCAAAAGTGTTGTCATTAACACTCTTAAACTTCCTCCCGAATAATTCTTTTGCGGTAGCCATCGCGCGGCGTTTTGAAAAATTTAGATTAAACAGGGAATCGCCGACCAAATCCGCAAATCCGCTAATTGATACATCCGCGTCGGTTCTGACAGATTCACTCATCAGATCAATGATTTTCCTGTTTTTGGCTTGTAAATCAAAACTGCTGAAATCGAATAGAATCAGGCTGTACTTATAATGAGATGAATCAATAACATTCAAATCAACGGGTATATTCCATTCTGCTCCGCAGCTCAGATCATTCTGATCGTTTACGCTGAATTCGCAATTTATCGGACCGCCGAATCGGTTAAGTCGTTCTTTTATATCTTCGATTTTCAATTCAATGGTTTCCGGCAAATCATCTGTTCCTTAGAATTGGCTTAAGATCTCAACGCCTTCGATTAGTTTCGCAGACCAAGATTTAATATCTGCACCGGTTTTCGTTCTGTGCCTTATTGATATACGATCAAGAGATGATTCAATCACTGTATCACGAGTCAGAACCGGCTCGATAATGTATTCGAAATTTGCGCCCGGAATTATTTCTACACGTCTGTTCTCGGCGTTTGCTCTTTCCCTGTCAGTTTTGCTTGTGGAAACACTCATTTTCTTAGGAGTTCCGCCTCGTGATTTGCTGACGAAAATCTTTATTCGTTTTTAGTCTATCTGCCATATATCACTGAAATATCTTTGTACTTTTTGTGCACGAGCGCCGGAAATCTTAATATTATCTTTGCCCGACTCTTTCCCGTCGTTGCAGCCTACCAGTATGACAGTTGCTTCAGGATCGTCTTTCAATCGTTTTCCGATTACGTTCAATATGCTGTAGTACGTTCCCATAGTGCCGGCTTTGTGCAATTTTTCAAGTGTGAATTTCTCGGCTTCATTTTTATTCAGAATACTGTACCGATCAGGAAACATAGACGACATTTTGTCGAAGAAGACATAATTCAGCAGGGGAGTGATTTCTGTTGTGATATTTCTTTTTAATTTAAGCGGGCTGCCGGTACTCGGATCGATTGTACTTCCGTCCGGCTTAACGCCGGTTATTTTGCCTGCTATTGACAATTCTTTCACTTCTTGACTTATCTCAAAAGAACCGCGAGCCTCAGTACTGACTCCATATATATCTTCAACCGTTAAAAAATATGTGCATATTCCCTCCGCGCTGACGAAAAGGGCGGAATCATTTAACAAATTATAAACCAATTCTTCCGGAACTTCTCCTTCGCCCTCGAATACTTCAGTCAATTTATCGTTAAAGAATATATCAAGATTCCATTTTCCTATAGGCGCGGCGGCCTCGGCATAAGGCATAATAATAATTTCTTTAGGGTTGAATATTGCGTAATTTTCTTCACAATATTTAAATTTTGTTATTGTCGCGGTTCCCGATGAACTAACAGCAGCATGCAAAGGATATTCGCCCGCGTCTGAATATTTTAACGCTATCCCAACCCGGATTGAGTTCCCCGACCAATCAATTTCTTTCACATAATCAGTCAAACCGATTGTAAAAAACATTTCCGGAACAAGGCGCAGAGTCTGTCTTCTGTTCAAAGGAAATTCATAACAGACTCCTCCGGCGAGAGCGAATCCGAAACTTGTCGCGTCGGGGATTTCTTCTCCTGTAGCATCGTTTCTGACTCGGCTTCCGTTTTCAAAAGTGCCGCGGTCGACCGGTTTCAGCATTGTCTCTCGCATATCAAAGAAGTACCAGGGAGCGAATGTTAAATGCGCTCCGGCATACAAACTCAATCTGTTCACAGGTTTATATCCGACAAGCAAATCAGTGAATATATTAGATAAATCAGTGTTTATCACATATTCGAACTCTCCGTCAGCCGGTTCTCCTTCTATGGCGACAACAAACTTATCTGAATCTTTCATCTCAGTAATTGAACTTTCATAAGCTAATCGTCCGGAGATAAACCATGTTTCCGACAAGGGATATTCAATCAAAGCACCGAGAGCAAATCCGCTTCCTCTGCCCGATTCAAATTTCGGGCAACAAGTTTCCCAATCTTTAAATCCCGTGAAATCAGAATTATGAAAAGTCAGCATATAATTACCGAACACGCCGTATTGAATCCGAGTAAAATACTCGTCATCGCTATTAACTTCTTCGGCAACAAGGTTGCTGATCGAAACAAAAGTGAATAAAAGCACTGTGAATAAACGGATATATAATTTCATGAAAATTTGTCTGTATTTATTAAAATTGTGATTTCATTTGTCCGAGAAGAACGATCCTCTATCTCAGCACATTAAACTTCGTGCGCAAAACAGCCGTAGGAGTCTTCAAAACAGTGAAATATAAACCCGATGACAGCTCTCTGATATCTACTTCATAGTCCTGCTCATCGGAAAAGCCTGCGCCGCTGTATACTTCTGCCGCCTTATTGCCGAGTATGTCGACAATATATAGTTCTGTATATCCATTGTCAATTAGTTCAATTTTAATTTTCAAGGTATTTACAACCGGATTGGGACTGCTCGAATATAGTTTTAATTCTGATCCGTCGCTTACGAAAAATCTCGTTCCGTCTGCTTCACAGAGGTTGAGGCAGATCTCGCCTTCATAGAATTTCTCTAAATAAATCATTCCTTCATATTCGCTTCCGTCGACCGCGTAGAATTTTAATGAATCGACCGAGAAGCTCATGCATTCCATATCATTCAACATGGTTTTATACCCCACAACTGCCAATCCTTCGGGATTGTCCTGATAAGGGCCGGTGATAGTCGTTGTTCTTATTGATCCGTTGACGGTATGTGTCATTGTGCCGTTTGTGGGGGAGACTAATTTTTCAGGATAGAGAAAATCTCTGTCATAGCTGAAAGAAAGCACAAATTTGTCATAGGGATCCGCCTTATAAGTGTTGTCGTTTGCCGTTATTTGAATCGGCACATTTAGATATTGACTGACATCGCAAACTGTGTCAGGAAAGACAAGCCCCACATCAGGCAATAAACCATATCCGCCGATATAGGCATAAGAATCAGCGTCTCCGTAGCCGACTGCCCAAACTCCAAAGACTGAATCAGACTCAAGAGTGTGTGCTCCGCTCGCTGTTTGTTTGACAGCGTAAGCGAATTCTGAATTTTCAATATCAATGAATTCCTCATCAAACGGCAATCCGTCCAGGTTAATCAAATGAGAGTTCATTTTTGCTGTGATAACAATCAGATAATGCTCAGAATAAGCGATGTTTTGTTTGTCATCATATGCGTGTATATTCACCAATGTATAATTATTTCTAAATTGTTCTTTTGCGGGCATTATCATCATGCAAGGATCACTTACTCCGGTATTACCCGCCACCCCTGAACTCATTTTGATCTGAGCAACCATAATAGGATTTTCGGAAGTGAAATGTACTCCTTCTGTCAAATCACTTTCATGAAATTCTCCGGCGTCCAACGTCTGATAATAACTCCCGTTTTTGTAAATATCAGTCCCGTCATAAGCTGCGATTATTCTGTATCTGTCTTCCCAATTAGTATAAATTTTTATTGGTTCGGGAAAAGGAGTTAAAAAAGCGTTTCTCCCCCAAATATTTATCGGCGGCATTTGCGAGCACAGCATATCACGCGAGATACCTGCTTTTGATTTCGATCGAGGAACTAATGCCCTCTGATGTCCGCCGAATACCGCGACAGGCTTATCAGACTTTATATATGTCCCGGTCAAATCTTCTCTTGCGGAAGGATTGTCATCATAAGATGTCGCAGATTCGTTCATATATGCCTGAACAAGATAGACTTCGCCCTTATCTAATATTGCATTAAGATTTTTTGATTTAGTCTTCCAACTTCGGTCGGGAGCCAATGTAATATTGATTTGTGTGTCATCCTCAGTTGCAACTATAGCGAATTCCGACGGTGCGTGAGAGCCTACAGAGTAGGGTTCTCCCCAAAATGTTTCTACGATCATATCGCTGTTGTAAGACATAACATAGTATTCCAAACCCAAGCCCTTGGTCGGAATCACCAAAAAAGCGTCTGATGTTTTTAATGCTTTATTCAAACCGTATGCTACAATTATTTCATCGGATGTGATATGAAAAGATTGGGGAACCGGTGTTTCACATTGATTGGACATATCGATTTTATGATCGACTATATAGCCTTCCAATTCATATGTTTTATAAAAGAGACCAAATTTCACTACCTCTTCGGGGTTATTAATTCTTCCTTCAAAGCTATATTCATTCGCGAATTTATCTCTGTATTCAATCTTGAAATCAGTCTCTTGAGCAGAGGTTACATAAATAAACAGAGAATCATTATTATCACCGTCGTGATAATTCGGAATAAAAGTCAGCCAAAAATCCTTGCCGGATTTGCTTGTGCTTGCTGCCGTCAACTCGCTTGAGGCTCCGATCAACAAAAACAGCATTATTATAGCAATATATATTTTTTTCACAATTCACCTTTAATTTCAATTATGCCTTTACTTGTTAATAACACCTAAATCAACATAAGGTGGCAGTTCGTATAACATAACAAAAATCAGAGTAAAAGTATAATTAATTTTAACTCCATCTTTTATATTTCAGTTTGTTTCTTAACTAAAATCATTTGATGTACTTTGCTTTCTTTATTTATTCTCCTTGAC